>CAMHEN010000087.1 GCA_946184165.1 uncultured Clostridia bacterium
TTTTCCGCCAGAGCCAGCACCTGCTCTTTGTTCGCGTCCCCGCGGGAGAGCAGCAGACGCTCGAACAGGGAGCTGTCGATCTGGCGCTTGAGCTCACGCACGGACCAGTTGGAGTTGACTGCTTCCTTTTCATAAAAGCTGCGCTTGTCCGGGTCGGATATTGTCAGTAATTCGCAGTAATGTGTCCATGTCAATTTTCCAGTCACTGACTGGACTTTTTCATAGGACAGATAAAACTGCCGCATGTTATACAGATTTGCCCGGGAAAAGCCTTTTCCGAACTCCGCGGTCAGTGCTTTTGACAGCTCCTTGAGCGTCTGCTTGCCGTAGTCGGCCCGCTCCGGTACAGTCTGCTCATACTCGGCAATAATACGCCCGATATTCCAATAGGCGCTCAGAAGCTCATTGTTCACCTGCCGGGCGACATTGCTCCGGGCAGCGGCCAACAGATCACCGATTTCATGGACGACGAGCTTGATATCCTGATTAAAGGGCTGAATTCGATCCGTCATCCGCAAGACCTCACATTCTTTGGGTTACCGTTATTATACGGCAAAACGGGAAAAACACAAGGGAGAAAGCAGCACTTTTGCTGTAGCTCTTCCCCAATTCTGCTATCATTGCAAATCATAGCAAACAGCAGGCACTCCGTAGAATGCCTGCTGTTTCAAATGTTTTGAGATGATTCAAGCCAATCGAAGACAAACTTCGTCTTATTCCCACTCGATGGTGCCGGTGGGCTTGGGGGTGAGGTCCCAGAGGACGCGGTTGACGCCCTTGACCTCGTGGGTGATGCGGTCGACGATGTGGGCCATCAGCTTGAAGTCCAGCTCCGCCACCTCGGCGGTGACGGCGTCGACGGTGTTGACGGCGCGGATCACGACGGGCCAGTCATAGGTGCGCAGGCCGTCCGTGATGCCGGTGGATTTGAAGTCGGGCACGATGGTGAAATACTGCCAGACCTTGCCCTCCAGGCCGTTCAGCTTAAACTCCTCACGCAGGATGGCGTCGGACTCGCGCACAGCCTCGAGGCGGTCGCGGGTGATGGCGCCGACGCAGCGCACGCCGAGGCCGGGGCCCGGGAAGGGCTGGCGGTAGACCATGCCGTCGGGCAGGCCGAGCGCCTTGCCGACCACGCGGACCTCGTCCTTGTAGAGGAACTTGACCGGCTCCACCAGCTCAAAGTCGAGCTCGGGCGGCAGGCCGCCCACGTTGTGGTGGGACTTGACCGGGCCGGATTCGAGAATATCGGGATAGATGGTGCCCTGGGCAAGGAAGCTGATGCCGTCGAGCTTCCGGGCCTCCTCCGCGAAGACGTCGATAAACACCTTGCCGATGATCTTGCGCTTCGTCTCGGGGTCGGCAACGCCGGCAAGCTGGTCGAGGAAGCGATCCACCGCGTCCACATAGATGAGGTTTGCGTCCATCTCGTTGCGGAAGACCTGGATCACCTGCTCAGGCTCTCCCTTGCGCAGGAGGCCGTGATTGACATGGACGCAGACGAGCTGCCTGCCCACGGCCCTGATGAGAAGCGCCGCGACGACGGAGGAATCCACGCCGCCGGAGAGGGCCAGCAGGACCTTCTTGTCGCCGATCTGCTCCCGGAGGGCCGCGATCTGCTCGTCAATAAAAGCCTGGGCGAGCGCCGGGGTGGTGATGCGCGCCATGCTTTCGGGACGTCTTGCTTGTTCCATAGTACAGACACCTTTCTATTTAAGTTTATTTTAACGCGGCTATTATACAGCAATCTTCCCCGTGCAACAAGTTTTTTCCATCTCCCGCAGAGAGAAATTCACGCGCTCCATCCCCGCCGCTTTGTAAAAAATACCGATAGCCGCAAAGCAAAGCACGCCTCCCGGCCGGGAAGCGTGCTTTGCTTTCACGGATTCTCGAAGGTGCTGATGGGGCGGCGCTTATGCTCGCTGCGGCTGTGGCAGCGGTCGATGACGGCTTTGTCCCGCTCCGCGATCTCGCCGCCGCGGAGATACTCGTCGATGGCGCGGTAGGTGACGCCCATCTCTTTCTCGTCCGTCTGCCCGTCGAAGAGGCCCGCCGAGGGGGCCTTCTCCACGATGGAGGCGGGGGCGTTCAGGTAACGCAGGAAGTCAAAGACCTCGGTGGCGCAGAGGTCCGCGATGGGGTTGAAGTCGCTGGCCCCGTCGCCCCACTTGGTGAAGTAGCCCATGTAGATCTCGCTGCGGTTGCCGGTGCCGGCCACAAGGCGGTTCTCCGCCGCGGCGATGGTGTAGAGCGTGGTCATGCGAAGGCGCGGGGCAATATTGGTGAGCGCCATGCTGTTGAGCGTACTGACCCCCTCCAGGGCCTTCAGCTCCGCCTCGCGCACGGCGGTGAGATCGACACAGCGCGTCTCGATGCCGAACTGTGCGGCGAGGGCGTTGCCGTCGTCCGTGTCCCGGCCGTAGTTCTGCCTGGAGGCACAGGGCATGATGACGCCGAGGGTGTTGTCGCAGGCGGCCTTGCACAGGATGCCCACAAGGGCGCTGTCCTTGCCGCCGGAGTTGCCGAAGACGATACCGTCGGCATGGGCCTCCCGGAGTTTTTCGCGGATGTAGGCCACGCGCTTTTCAAATTCTTCCCGATAGTCTCTCATGCCGTCTCCCCGCCTTCCGCGCTGCTGCTGTCCCCGTCCGGGAAAGCGCTGCTGCCGTCCCCGGTCACGAACGTGAACCCGTCGCCGACGTCCCCGTCCGGCTCGACGGCGATGATGCCGGGGTCGGAGCCGTCGTCGTCTCCGCCGCCGGTATTCTCACCGGGCGTCTGGTTGTCGCCGGCGCCGCTGCTGTTGTCTGCGCTGCCGGCGCCGTCGCCGCTGCTGCTGTCGTCCCCGCCGCCGGCGGATGCGTCCGGGGCTCCGTCGCTGTCCTGCCCCGCGCCGTCCGGCAGGGGGATCGCGTAGTCCGCGTAGGGATCATAGGGCGGCGTGTAGTCCCCGTACCCGTAATCCTCCTCCGGCTCCTCGTAGGGCGAAATATAGTTCTGCGGCGGTACGGGCGCGGGCGTCGGGTCGGTCACCACGATCGGCGTCGGGGTCGGCGCCGCGGTCGCGGGATCGTAATTGGGATCGCACATGGGATCGTTCCAGGTGAAGTTGTAGACGCTGTAATCATAGTCGCCGAACTGCTGGCGCAGCTTCACATAGCGATCATGATAGGTGTCCACGTAGGTGTAGATATAGTCCGCCATGGCCACATAGCGCCAGCGTCCGCCCACGGGATCCTCATAGACGGTGAGGTCGATCTCGCAGTTGGGGGCGCGCCGCTGCATCTCCGCGACCTGCTCGGCGGGCACGGGGTTATAGGCCCCGATCCACAGACGCTCGAGCTCCGTGAGGGGGTAGAGGGGCGTGATATCCTTGAGCTGTATGCGCTCCGACCCGTCCCAGGGCTGGTCGTAGCCGATGCTCGCCACGTTCAGGTGGCGCAGCTTTTTGAGTCCCGACAGCGGGCGCAGGTCGCTCGCGTAGGTGTTGGAGAGCTCCAGGTACTCAAGCTCCGGGCAGGAGGCCAGGGGGGTGAGGTCCGAGATGTTGCACATGGAGAAGATCGCGACCTCCAGCTTCGGCATCTTTGCGGCAAAGCCGATATCCGTGAGCTCCGTGTTGTGGCCGAGGTCGAGATACTTTACATCGTGGCAGTAGTAGAGCCCGTCCACGTTATAGTTCGTGAGCATGCCGCCACGGCTCGCCATGGAGGCCAGGATGCGCTCGGCGTCGGTGCGGGCGGTATAATTGTCGCCGAAGTAGACGCGGAAGACGAGCTTGGCGTCGGGATGTCTGAGATTGATCTCCTCGAGGCGCTTCGGCTCGAGCCCGCAGCTGTCCATGTCCACGTAGGTGAGCTGCGGCATATAGCCCATGACCTGGTCGATCAGGTTTCCGTTGTCACTGACGGGCACGCGGAAGAGATTGATGGTCGTGTCGGAGAGGTCGCAGTCCCTGCCGTAGAGCTTGAAGGCGTACTTGAATACCGCCCGGGGCAGGATCTCCCGCAGGCGCGCGATATCGTTCCAGCCGAGGCTGCCGCCCTCCGCGCCGAGATCGACGCGCTCAAGGCCGGGCAGCAGGGCGAGCTTGCGCGCGGTGCTCTCACATTCGGCGGCGGACAGGCCGCGCAGGTCGGCGCTCTTCGTGTCGGAATCGAGCACCGTCCCGTTCGGGAGCGTGACGGTATAGCGGACGGAGACCTGCGGATGGGCCTTCGCCCAGGCGGCGATCTCCTCCTCATTCTCGCTGCCGCTGAAATCGGCGGCGCGCAGCGCGGTCAGAGAGTCCAGAAGCGCCGTCTCTCCGGAGGCGAGCTTCAGCTTCAGCTCCGTCGCCGTCAGGTCCGCGTCCCCTGCCGCAAAGTGTACGGAGGTCTGCGGCGCGGGAGACACCGCGGCCGCGGGCTTATTTTTTCCGCAGGCGGCGAGCAGCAGGCACAAAAGCGCGAGCAGCGCCGCGCACAGAATTCTCAGATGCTTCATGTCAAATCTCCTTTTGTGCAGGAAGTCCCGTCAAACATTCATTCGTAGAGCTTGTCGTTCCAGGTATAGGAATAGACGTCGCTCTCATAATAACCGAACTGCATGCGCAGCAGATAGTAGCGCTCCACCATATCGCCGTTCTCGTCCCAGCGCCAGTGCCCGCCGGTGGGATCCTCGTAGACGAGGGTGTCAAGCTCGCAGTCCGGCACACGCTTCTGAAATTCCTCGCACTGCTCCCAGGGGACACGGTTCATGCTGCCGATGTAGAAGCGCTCAAGCTGCGTCATGGCGTACATGGGGGTGATATCCTCCAGCTCCACAATGTTCGCGGCGTTCAGGTGCTTGAGGTTTTTGCACGCGGCAAGCGGCGTGAGATCCGTGCAGTTTGTGGAGAACATCTCGAGATACTCGAGCTCCGGGCAGTCAGCCAGCGGACTTGCGTCCGACCAGCCGCACATGCCGAGGATCGCGACCTCCAGCTTCGGCATCTGCCTTACGAAGGAGATATCCGTGAGCCCCTGGTTGTGGCCGAGATCCAGGAAAACCACATCGTGGCAGCAGGACAGGGCTTCCACGTCCCAGTCATAGAGCATGCCGCCCGCGGAGGGCTTGGAGGCGAGGATGCGCTGCACGTCGGTGCGGACGCTGTAGTTCTCTCCGAACCAGACGCGCCAGACGAATTTTATGTCCGGGTAATCGGCCCGCAGCTTCTCCATCTCCTGATTGGACACGCCCGTGCCGTCCATGTCCACATAGTTCAGATCCGGCATAAGCGGGATCACCCGCCGCAGCGCGGCGCCGTCGTCCTCCACCGGGACCCGGCGCAGGTTCAGCGAGGCGTCCGCGAGGTCGCAGCTCTTCCCGTAGAGGGTGAAGCCGTAGCGGAACGCGGCCTCCGGGAGAATCTCGCGCAGGCGCGCAAGCTGCTCCCAATCCAGGCTTCCGCCCTCGGCCCCGAGGCGCACGCTCTTCAGGGCGGGCAGCAGCGCGAGCTTTTGGGCGGCAGCCAGGCAGGCCTCCGCCGAAAGGCCGCTCAGATCATAGGTCTTTGTGCCGGAGTCCAGCACTTCCCCGCCCGGCAGCGTGACCGTATAGTAGCACTCCACCTCCGGGTGGGCATTACACCAGGCCGCGATCTCCTCCTCATTCCGGCTGCCGCTGAAATCGGCGGAGCGCAGCGCCGGCAGCGATGCGAGAAGCGCCGTCTCCCCCTCCGCGAGCGGGAGCTTGATCTCGGTTGCGTCGGCGGGAACGCTGCCCGCGGCAAAGGCGACCTCGGGCGCCGACGGCTTCTGTGTCTCCGCGGGGGGCGCGGGAGAGAGGGCGGAGACGCCGCCGCGGGCACAGCCGGCGAGCAGCAGGCTCATCAGCGCGGCGCAGAAAAGGGCGCGAATTGTTTTGTTCTGCATGTGAGTACTCCTCGGCAGCCTCCGGGCTGCCTGTTTTGTATTGCCGATAAACGCCGGGTTTTTATCGTAAGGTTTGATCCTGCTGCGGCCGCCGGAGCCTTGGCCGGCGCGCGGCGTACAAGGGGTTAACCCCTCCGCTTCGCTCAGCAGCTCCCCTTTCAGGGGAGGCAGGGCGAAACCGCAGCGGCTTGCGGCGCATGGGGGTTTAATCAGAAGAGATCCTGGAAATCGAGCACGTCCGGGTCCGGCACGACCTGGCGCGGGCAGCTCTGGTCATAGAGCGGGTCCGTCCAGTAGAAGTTGTAAGCCTCGTCCGAATAGCGCATCTGCTGGCGGAGAAGCTCATAGCGGGGCTCGTAGCGCTGGTTGCCCATCTCGTCCCCGTGCTCGGCAAAGCGCCAGTATTCCTCCGTGGGGTCCGGCGTGGTGGCGTTGACCCTGCAGTTCGGGTGGAGCCGCTGGAACTCCTCGATCTGCTCACGGGGCACGGGGTCGTGCATGCCGATCCAGAGTCTCTCCAGATCAAGGCCGTAGAGCGGCGTGATATCCGTGACGGCGAAGTTGTAGGCGATGTTGAGATGCCGCAGATTGTGGAGCTCGGCAAAGGGCGTGAGATCATGGAGCCTCGTGGTGAAGGCCTCCACATACTCGAGCTTGGGGCAGTCGGCTACCGGGGAGAAATCCTCCACAAAGCTCAGCGCGACGATCAGCACCTCGAGGTCCGGCATGGTGCGGATAAATTCGATGGTGTCCAGGTAGTTGTTGTGCCCGAGGTCGAGATACTTGACCTTCGTGCAGTATTTCAGATTCTCCACATTGTTGTGCACAAGCTCCCCGGCCTGGCCGGGCATGGAGGCGAGGATGCGCGTCTCATCGGTGCGGGCCGTGTAGCCCTGGGCGAAGTTGATGCGCCAGATCACCTCGGTATCCGGGAGGCTGTCCCGCAGGCGGGCCATCGCCTCGTTCGAGACTCTGCAGCTGTCCATGTCGAGCTTGCGCAGTCTGCTCATGCAGGCGGCGACCTTTCCGACAAGCTCCCCTTCGTCCTCCATGGGGACGTACTTGAGGTCCATCTCCTCATCGCTGAGGTTGAAGCTCTTCCCGAAGATGGTGAAGCCGTAGTCGATGACCGCCCGGGGCGCGGCGTCGTGCAGGAGCCTGAGGGTCTCCCAGCTCAGGGGCGTCTCCGTCTCGCTGCCGATATGGATCGCCTCCACCCGCGGCATCTGCGCGAGCATGGCCGCCGTGTCCGCCGCCTGCTCCTCCCGCAGGCCGGCAAGCTCGACCGCGGTGTCGGCCGGACCGTAGTCGCGGCCCAGGATCGTAAACACCGGTTCGGGGGTAGGCTCGGGCGTCGGCTCCGGCGTGGGCGCGGGCGTCGGCTCCGCGGTATCGGACGGCACAGAGACCGCCGCCGCCTTTCCCGCGCTGCTGCAGCCGGCAAGCAGCAGGCAGAGCAGCAGGCAGAGCAGGAAGCAGAGCGCGCCGTGTGTGTTTATTCTCATAGTCCGTAAACCTCTTTTCCATACATTCCCCGGAATTCCTCCGGAGCTTCCATATCGCAGTAGGGGTCGAGCCAGTAGAAGCTGTATTCCTGATAGTTATAGCCCATCTGCTCGCGCAGGAGCTCATAGCGCGGGACCCAGTAGTACTTCGGCTCCTCCGGATCATAGGCGGTAAAGCGCCAGGCGTCGCCGTGGGGATCGTCCGCCGTGGTGTTGACCTTGCAGCCCGGCACAAGCTCCCGCATTCTCTGGGCCTGCTCGGCGGGGACGGGCGTATCGCGTCCGATCCAGAGGCGCTCCAGATTCGCAAGGCCGTAGAGCGGCGTGATGTCCCGGATCTGCGGACAGGCGGCGATGTTGAGATGATGCAGTCCCGTGCTGTTTTCGAGGGGAGAGAGGTCGGAGATGTTGGTGGAGTTCAATTCGAGATACTCGAGGTTCGGGCAGCTTCTGAGGGGGCTGATGTCCGTGATGGCCGTCATGGCGATGATCAGGACCTCCAGCTTCGGCATACTGGCCACAAAGGAGAGATCGGACAGCTCATCGTTGTGGCCGAGATCGAGATACTTGATGTCCGTGCAGTATTTGAGCACCGAGGCGTCGTAGATCATGCCGCCCACCGTGGGCTTGGAGGCGAGGATCCTCTCCGCGTCCGTGCGTACGCTGTAGTTTTCCCCGAACCAGACGCGCCAGACGATCTTTGTTTTCGGGAACAGTTTTTGCAGACCCTCGAGCGATTCGTTGGAGACGCCGGTGTTGTCCATGTCAAGGTAGGTGCAGTTGTTCATGCAGGAGAGAACGGAGTAGAGGGCGTTGCCGTTGTCGGGGATGCTGGTCCCGCGGAAATCCAGGCTCTCGGTGTCAAGGTTGAGCTGCTGTCCGTAGAGGGTAAAGTCATAGCGGAAACGCACGTTGGCGCAGTTGGACTTGAGCAGGGCGATATCTTCCCAGGGGATGCTGCCGGTCGTATCGCTCCCGAGCTCCACGGTCTTGAGCCGGTTCATGCAGCCGAGGACGACAGCCAGATCCTGCGCCTGCTCATGCCGTGTGTCGCGCAGATCCAGACTCTCCGCCTCGCCGTCGAAGATCTTGCCGCCGATGACGGCGGAAAAACGGAAGTCCGCCTCCGGCAGGACCTCGCGGATCTCGCGCATGGACTGGATATTGAGCCGCTCTCCCCCGACCTCGCCCAGACTCACCTGCCGGATCTCGTGCATGCAGGCGATGGCGTCCAGCAGCGCGGAGGTCTGGGCGCTGGTGATCCTTGTCAGGTCCAGCTCCTGCGCGTTGCTGTCCACCCACTGCCCGTCGGGGAGGGGCACGGAATAGACAACGTCGATTTCGGGGTGCGTCGCAGCCCAGGCCGTGATCTCCTGAAAGCACTCGCTGCCGCGCAGGTCCGCGCGCTTCAGCTTTGTGAGATAGTCAAGCTGCGCGATATCCCGCCTGCCGATGCTGGCCGTGAGCGACTCGGCATTGGCCGAAACCCGCTTTCCGCCGAGCTCGACCTTCACGCTGCCGATCAGCGGCGCAACGATCCAGGGCGCCTCGTGATAGACGCCGGACATGCCGAACACCAGGGCGCCGCCAAGGATCAGCAGGGCAAGAATTCTCTGCAGCACTTTCTTATACTCCATTTTCACCCTCCGGCGATTAAACGCTATTGCGCGATTGTACACTGTATTTAGAAAGTATAACATTCCGCCTCTCCATTTGCAAGTAAAAGCCCGATTTCCGGCGGAAATTCTCGCCCGGCTTTTCCGAGGTTAAAGCGGGCGCCGCCCGGCGGGCCCTGAGGCCCAGGCGAAAAAGGGAGATTTTTTTGAAAAAGGCGCTTGACAAATCCGGTCGCGTCTGCTATTATAACCACGCTGTGGCCGGGTAGTTCAGTCGGTTAGAACGCCGGCCTGTCACGCCGGAGGTCGAGGGTTCAAGTCCCTTCTCGGTCGCCACACATGCCCCTTTCAAAGGGGCATGTACTTTGCTGCTATAGCTCAGCAGGTAGAGCGCATCCTTGGTAAGGATGAGGTCCCCAGTTCGAATCTGGGTAGCAGCTCCAACGAACAAGGCACTCCCAAACGGGAGTGCCTTGTTCGTTATGGCTTATGGCACGATTCGAACTGGGGACCTCACGCGCGCAGCGCGTTAATATAGTAGCGAAGCCCCGCGAAGCGGGCTTCCCCAGTTCGAATCTGGGTAGCACGATTCAGACAGTTAAAACTCATTCCAGCCCGTAGCGCGTTTCCAGCAGCTTTCCGACATGGCGGGTCTCAAAGAACATGTCCCGGTTGGTGAGGACGATGATCGCGGCCACGACGGTCACGACGATCGTCTCGACGCATTTCGTCTCGGGCGTCATGGCGATCTTCTCCTGGAGGAAGTTGACCGTCAGATGATAGACCATGCACGCCAGAATGGAGCGGTCGCTGACCAGATATACCCAGGTGATGATGTAGCCCAGCGGAATGCCGCTGATGAAGAAGTTGATCACATACAGGGGATTCACCATGAGACCGGCCTGATAGGTCCCCTTGATAAAGAGCAGCGGGAAGTGCCAGAAGGACCACAGGGCACCGAAGATCAGCGACTCCCAGAACCAGTTCATGTAGGCGCCGATCGAGTCCTCGCAGTAGCCCTTCCAGCCGACCTCCTCGATGATCGACGCCAGCGTCACCGTGATCAGCGCGCTGCCGATCCCGACGCCGGTGAACGAAAAGTCCTCGGTAAACGAAAACTGATCCAGCGACTGTCCGAACGCGAGAGAGAGCAGGATGGAACATACCACGATCCCGGCAAACTGGAGGATCGCCAGCAGGACGTTCCGCCACTTGACCTTGTAAAACCCGAAGATCTTGATCTTCAGATCCTGCTTCAGGAGCTCGGACCCCGACGCCAGAACAAACACGGTCGAGACGACCGCCGGAGCGAGCAGCCCGATCAGCATCAGGATGCCGCCGGGCTCCTGCGGCACGAATATGGCCGGGACCCAGAAG
>CAMHEN010000088.1 GCA_946184165.1 uncultured Clostridia bacterium
CATTTCCCCCGCCGGGGGAATCTTCCCCTCGAGCTCCCCTGCGGCTCTGTTATCGTACACTGCCGCAAGGTTTTTTGACAGTCTCAGATCGGCGCCCGGTCAAAGACCGGGCGCTGAACTTTTTATTTTGCCGCTGCGATATCCTCGCCCCGGAGGAATTTGCCCATAGGCCTGAACAGGAGCGCGCCGACGACCAGGCAGAGGATCGTGTTGATGAGGATAAAGCTCCCGTTATAGAGCAGGGAGTAGAACCAGGGGGAGGTCATGGTCATGCCGAAGAAGGTCTCGGGCATGTACTCGGCCCAGACGGTGGCGCCCACCACATAGTGCACCAGAAAACGGGCGAAGGCGCCGGCTGCCATGCCTATGAAGAAGCCGCCCTTTTTCCCGCGGAAGAGACCCGCGAGCCCCAGCATGGTGAAAGCCACGAGATAGTCCCCCAGCATGGACTGCCAGCCCCAGGCATAGGCCCCGTCCAGCGTGAGCTGCAAAAGGCCGAATACAAAGCCCGCAAGGACGCCGGGCCCGAAGCCCCAGCGCGCGCAGAAGATGAAGATCGGCAGCATTGCGAGGTCGACTGCCCCACCCTGCGGCAGCTCAAAGAGCTTGATGTAGCTGAGCACCTGCGCCAGCGCCACCAGGACGGCGCCCTCGGTCAGGCAGCGGAGTGTGAATTTGGATTTTTTCATGTTTTCTCCTCCTCAAAAAGTACCGGAGTTGCGTAAAGAAACAAAAAAACACAGGCTCAGCAAATGAACCTGCGGCAGCTTGCGCGATCTGTTTCCTACGCCGGCATTATCCGGATCAGGTTCCAGGGTTTCAGGGCGCGTTTACCCTGTCTCAGCCGGAAGCCTCCAGCACCCCTTTCGATTGTGGCTGTATTGTAGCACCAGGGCCCGCGCTTGTCAAGAGAGACCCGTGCCGCTGCGGAAAGATCACGGGCGGACCCGCACAAGCTGCGGATCCGCCCGTGATCTTGCATGGTATGAAATGCCCGCGTCACGCCGCGTCGTCGGGCTTGCGGCAGGTGAAGAGGATGACCTGGCGCTCCCGGGCGATCTCGCCCAGCAGCTTCATGGCCTGCTCCAGGCGTTCCTCGTCCAGGTTCACCAGCGCGTCGTCCAGAATCAGGGGGCAGGGCTCCCCGTCCGGGAGGGCAAGCTCGCATACCGCGAGGCGCACCGCGAGATACATGATGTCCAGGGTCCCGGCGCTGAGATACTCGGCACTGTGGCTCACAGCCTCGTCGCTGAGCCGCGTCTGGGCGGAAAAGTCCCGGTTAATGAGCACATCGGTATAGCGCCCGCCGGTGACCGCCGACATGTAACCCGAGGCCACCCGCCCCAGCTCCGGAGAGAAGCGGCGCTGTATCTCGCTGTCCGCGTCCTTGAGCGTGTCGAGCGCGATGCCGATGGCGTCGTACTCGTCACAGAGGGCCTCGTACTCCGCGTGCATATAGCTCAGGGCGCTGGAGAGCACCAGGGGGTCCCCCTGGGCGGCAAGCCTGCCGTTTGCGGCGGCGAGCTTTTTGGTGAGCTGCTCGATCTCCGCCCGGCCGGCGGCGAGGCGGCGCGAGAGCTGCGCGCTCTCGGAATTGGTCTCGGTGAAATCCAGTGCCTGCAGGGCGGTCTCCTGGAGCTCCGTGAGCATACCCCGGGCGCTCTCGAAGCTGCTGCGGCAGGCGCGCTCGTCCGCCTCGGCCTGCTCCATCTGCTCCCAGAGCGCCCGGTGCTCGGCCAGGGCCGCGCGGATCTCGTCCGGCGTGTCGGCGTGGTATTTTTCCAGGAGCCGTATCTGCGCCGCGCGCTGCCTGTCGTAGGCGCCGCGGGCGCGGGTGAAGCGGAACAGAAAGACCAGGGCGGCAAGGCACAAAACCCCGGAAACAGCGATCAGCGCGATCTGGTCGAGCTTCGCGTACAGCAGGGCCGCCGCCATGGCCAGCACCATCAGAAGCACCGCGAAGACAGGGCTTGCCTTTTTGGGCTGCTCAGCGCGGAGCTTCTCCAGCGCCTCCAGATCCTCCTCCGTGTCGGCCTCGAGACTGTCCGGGTCGCGCAGGCCGAAGCGCCCGGCGCGCAGCTCGTCGCGCACGCGGGTGAGGGTCTCCATGGCCTCGTCGTGGCGGGCGCTGGTCTCCTCCAGGGCGCCGCGGCCCCGGGAAAGGCGGTCCAGCGCCTCCCGGCGCTGGCGCTTGCGGCTCTCGGCCACCTGCCGCTCCAGTTCGGCGCAGTCGCGCTGCCGCTGCTCAAGCCGGGCCTCGAGCTCCTCGGCGTCGTGGACGGAGGCGCTCATCTCCTCCAGGCGGCGCTGGGTCTCGTCCATTTTGCCCTCCAGCTCCGGCAGCAGGCCCTTGCGGTTATAGCGCCGCCGCCGCTGCCAGCTGCGCAGTCTCTCATCCGCCTCAGAATAGGAGCACTGCTCCTCCCCGGTGGTGACAATGGCGCTGATGCGCTTTTCAAGCTCTGGGCTGCCGGTGACGCCGACATTGCCCTGGGCGATAAAGGCGCTGCGGCGGAAGACCTCCTTGGAGACTCCCGTCAGAAGCTCCCCGGCGTTCTGGCCGTTGAGACCCTTGACCGGGACGTTGGAGCCGGTGTACACGGCGGAAAAATCCTGCATGGGGCCGCCCCTCGCCCGGGTGCGGCGGGTGATGGTGATGTCGCAGCGGTCACTTTCCAGCTCCATGGTTCCCTCCATGGGCGCCCCGGACCACGGGGCGTAGCGCAGCTTGTCCGGCAGGTACCCGGCCCGCAGGCGCTCGGAGCTGTCGATGCCGTAGAGCATGGCCTGGATGAAGGCGCACCAGGTCGTTTTGCCGCTCTCGTTCGGGGCGTAGATGACGTTGAGACCGCTGTGAAAGCTGAGACTGTCGTTGTCGAGCTTGCCGAACGAGGCCGTGCATTTACGGATCATCATGGCGCGCCACCTCCTCCCGGTTGTCCAGCGCGGCGAGACCCCAGCGGGCCGCCTGCTCGATGACGCGCCGGGCCTGCTCGTCCGGCGCGGATTCGTACTGTGCCTTGAGTTTTTTCAGAAAGAGGCCGCGGAGCGTGTCGTCCCCGGCCCGGTCCCAGAGCGCCTCGCGCGGGCGCGTCTCGTCCCGGAGCTGGAGGGCGAAAAACAGCTCCTCCAGATTGAGGCGCAGGCGGTTTAAGTCGGGGCTCTCCTCGGTCTCGCCGGTGAGTGTGATACGGTAGATGTCCCGCACGGTCTCGTCCGGCAACAGCGTGTGGATCGCGAGCAGGGGATCGGCCCCCGTCACGTCCACCACGAGCTCCTCATAGCGGCGCTGGGCTATGCAGCGGGTCTCCAGACTGCAGTCCCCGTCGTCTGTGAGGGTGACGATGCTCACGGTCTTCTCGCCGGTTTCGTCAAAGCCGCGCCCCTCCGGGCAGCCGGGCCAGGAGTACCAGGTCTTCCCGGCGCGCTTGAGCCCGCTCGCCCTGTGGATGTGGCCGAGGGCGACGTAGTCAAAGCCGCTCTGGGAAAGCTCCTCCTCCGTGATGGGATCATAGGGGGAGTCGGGCCTGCCGCCCACCTCGCCGTGCAGGACCAGGATGTTCCGAAGTCCCCGGCTCTGCGGGACGGTGAAGCCCCTGAGCATCGGGCCGCTGTGCTTTTCCGCAAAGGCTGCGCCGCAGACACGTACACCGAGGGCCGGCAGCGTCACGCCGCGGATATCATGCTCCCGGAAGACGCAGACGTTCCCCGGCAGCTTGATGCGCGCCCAGGGAGATTGGGGCGTATAATAATCGTGGTTGCCCGGGGCGATGAACGCCGGCACGCCCATCCCCGCAAGGCAGCGGGCGAGCTCCTCCCCGGTCTCGTAATAGCTGTTGTCGCTGTCCAGCAGATCGCCCGCGAGCAGCACGAGCTGAATCTTTTCCTTCTGCACAAGCTCCGCGAGCCTCCCCAGAAGTTCCCGCTGCTCCGCCCGGCGGAGGGCGGCCTTGCCGGCGGGCAGGCCTTCAAAGGGGGAATCCAGGTGCAGATCAGCCGTGTGGAGAATCTTCACCGTGCTCATCTCAGGCGGACCCCCTCGGCCTTCAGGCAGCGGCCCGTCTCCGTGTCGATCTCGAAGACGCAGCCCTCCAGCTTGCTCGGCCCCTTGCCGGACTCGTAGCGGCGCGGCGGATCACCCATGAACTTGCCGATGGACTGCTCCGGGTCGATGCCGAGGACGGAGTTCACCGCCCCGGTCATGCCAAGATCGGTGATATATCCCGTCCCCTTGGGCAGCACCTCTGCGTCCGAGGTCTGCACGTGGGTGTGGGTACCCCAGACGGCGCTGGCCTTCCCGTCCAGCAGGAAGCCCATGGCGCGTTTTTCGCTGGTCCCCTCGGCGTGAAAGTCCACAAGGATGATCTTCTCCCGGATCTCCGCCATGTAGCCGTCGGCAATGACGAAGGGGTTGTCGGTGTTGGTGTCCAGGGTGAAGCGGCCCAGCAGGTTCAGCACGCACACATCGCCGAAGTCCCGGTGGTAGACGTTGATGCCGCGCCCGGGGCACTGGGGGGCGTAGTTGGCGGGGCGCAGGATGCGGGTGCGCTCGTCCAAATAGGGTTGCAGCTCCGTGCGCGTCCAGGTGTGGTTGCCGAGGGTGACGACGTCGGCCCCGGCGCGGAAGATCATATCCGCCTGCTTCGGCGTGATGCCGACGACATTGGCGTTCTCGCCGTTGACAACGGTGAAGGCGATGTTCTGCTCCTTCTGAAAAGGCTTGAGCTTTTTGTCCAGCGCGTCCAGGCCGGGCTGCCCGCACACGTCGCCCACCGCCAGTATTTTCACAACCATGTTGCTTGCCTCCGTAATACTCGGATGGAGTTTTGTTTCGTGAATAAATTATTTTACCACATATTACATAGAGACAGCAAGTGTTTTGCACATATACTAATCCCACACAGCGCGGCGGAGCTTTCCGCCGCCGATGAAGGAGGACAGAGCATGAACAAGCGCAATTTCTACGTAGGCATGGGCATGGGTCTCGCGGTGGGCGGACTTGCCGCCTGGACGATGCACCCGAAAAAGCGCAGCGTCAAATCCGTGGCGGGCCGCACGCTCAAGACCATGGGCGAGGTGGCCGACGCCGTGACCGAGCTGCTGGGGCTTTCCTGAGCGAGCGGCTCGAAGACAGAAAAACGACGTTTTCCCTTGGGAAAACGTCGTTTTTCTGTCTCTTCCGGTACGCCGTCACCAGCGGTCCAGGACGTAGTTGGGGGAGGAATACGGCTGCTCGGAGGCGTCGAAGTTCACATAGACAGAGCCGTCGTCATAGGCAAGCTCGCCGATGATGAAGTGCACGGAGTTTGCCCGGCTCATCTCCTTCGAGCTGGGGTTGAGGGAGAACGAGAGCTCCCACGTGCTGTCCTTGGCGATGTCCATATCGGGATACCAGTACATCCAGTAGTCATAGCCGTCGCAGGGGACTACATAGTTGTCCGAATCCACAAGCCAGCAGTAGAGGCAGATGCCGGTAACGTGCGGGGTTTCCTTGTTCGTGAAGCTGATGGTCCCGTCAAGGTAGGCGCTGTAGCGCAAGTTGAAATCGCTCACCTCAAACTCGCCGTAGACATTGTTGGTGACGCTCTCCTTGCTCCAGGCGGGGATGGGCTTCTTTCCGAAGATGGCGCCCTGGGTGAACATGGTCGCGACACCGCCGTAGCCGATCACGCCCGCAAAGCCGTTTTTGCGCTGAAACGCCTTTACCGCGTCCTCGGTCTTCTCACCGTAGATGCCGTCCGGCTTGCTGGACAGGTACCCGAGCTCGACCAGGGCGTTCTGCAGGTTTTTGACAGCGCTGCCCGAGCTGCCGCCCCGCAGGAGGTCCCGCCCCTCCAGGGCTTTGTAGTCAATTACGGCGGCATGGGCGGCGGCAGGGAACAGTGTGAAAACAAGAACCAGGATAAGAAACAGGCTGACAAATCGTTTCATACTTGATCTCTCCTCTGCATTGTTTTGAAACACCTTGGTTTTCAATAAAACGAGGTTGATTCTTAACTTTATAGTACAATGCGGTCCGGTGCTTGTCAACAAGTATTTCCTGTTTACACGAAAGAATTATACGTTCAGCCCATCAGGACTTCGACCGCGGCCGTCTCCCCGGCGGGGCAGAGAGGGATGCACTTGCCCTCGACCGTCTCGCCGTTCACGCGCAGCTCCTTCACGCCGTGCTGTGCGCCCGCGGGATTCTGCACGCGGATCACATAGCAGGCGCCCCGGTAGCGGCGGGTGACTGTAAAGCCCTTGCAGCCGGAGGGCACGCAGGGGTCGATCCACAGCCCGTCCAGCGTGGGCTTCACGCCGAGGATGGCCTGAGACACGCTCAAGAAGGTCCAGGCCGCGGTGCCGGTGAGCCAGGAGTTTTTGGCCTCGCCGAAGCTGGGGGCGTCCTTGCCCGCGATCATCTGGCTGTATACATAGGGCTCGGTGCGGTGGATGTCGCTGATGTCCTCGATAAAGGCCGGGCAGGTGCGGCGGTAGACCTCAAAGGCCCGGTCGCCGTGGCCCAGCTCCGCCTCGGCGCAGACGATCCAGGGATTGTTGTGGCAGAAGATGCCCGCGTTCTCCTTGTATCCGGGAGGATAGCTGGAGATCTCGCCGAGCTCCAGGTGGTATCGGGTGTAGGGGGGATTGTTGAGGACGATGCCGTACTTGGTGTCGAGGCGCTCCTTCACGCTCTCGAGCGCCTTCGCCGCCTCGCCGGTCTCCTTGCCGATGCCCGCCATGACGCACATGCCCTGGGGCTCGATGAAGATCTGGCCCTCCTCGCACTCGCTGCCGCCCACGACATGGCCGAAGGCGTCGAAGGCGCGGCGGAACCACGCCCCGTCCCAGCCGGCGTCCAGCACCGCGCGCTCCACCCTCTCGATGGAACCGAGGGCGCTCTCCGCCTCGGCGTCGAGACCGAGATGGCGCAGGATGTCCGCCCAGGCGCGGCCGTATTTCACAAACATGCCGCCGATAAACACGCTCTCCGCCACGGGGCCCTCGCTGGGTCCGGTGATCTGGAAGCTCTCGCCCGGGTGCTCCGAGAAGCAGTTGAGGTTCAGGCAGTCGTTCCAGTCGGCCCTGCCGATGAGGGGCAGGCCGTGGGGGCCGAGGTGGGTCTCGGTGAAGGTGAAGCTCCGGCGCAGGTGCTCAAGAAGCGGCCGGGCGAGGGCGGGATCGTTGTCAAAGTCCACCTGCTCGTCGAGGATGCTCCAGTCCCCGGTCTCGCGGAGGTAGGCGTCGGTCCCGGCAATGAGCCAGAGGGGATCGTCGTTGAAGCCGCTGCCCACGGCGAGATTGCCCTTCTTGGTCAGGGGCTGGTACTGGTGATAGGCGCTGCCGTCCGGGAACTGGGTGGCGGCGATATCCAGGATGCGCTCGCGCGCCCGCTCCGGGATCATGTGCACGAAGCCCAGCAGGTCCTGGCAGGAATCCCGGAAGCCCATGCCGCGGCCCATGCCGCTCTCGAAATAGCTCGCCGAGCGGCTCATGTTGAAGGTGACCATGCACTGATACTGATTCCAGATGTTTACCATGCGGTCGAGCCGCGCATCCCCCGTCTCGACCTGGTACTTGTCGAGCAGGCAGCTCCAGTGCTCTTTTAATTCCGCCATGGCCCTGTCAAAAGACGCATTGTCCCGGTAGCGGGCGATCATGGCCTCTGCCCTTGTCTTGTTGATGACGCCGGGGGCGGCCCATTTCTCCGCCTGCGGGTTTTCGATATAGCCGAGGCCGAAGAGGATGCTGTCGCTCCCGCCCGGGGCGAGGGTGAGGTCAAACTGCTGGGCGGCGATGGGCTGCCAGCCGTGGGCGACGCTCCCTGTGCAGCCGGCGCCGAAGACGGCCGCGGGCCGCGCGGGGCTGCCGTAGACCCCGAGAAAAGCGTCGCGCGACGTGTCAAAGCCGTCCGGTGTGCGGTTTGCCCAGAAGACGGCGTAGTGGTCGCGCCGCTCGCGGTACTCGGTCTTGTGGTAGATGGCGGGGCCGACGATCTCCACCTCGCCGATGGAGTAGTTGCGCTGGAAATTGGAGGCGTCGTCCATGGCGTCCCAGAGGCAGAACTCGAGATAGGGGAAGAGGCGCAGCGTCTTTTCCGCCGCCCCCTCGTTCGTGACCGTGACGCGCATCAGCAGGCAGTTTTCCCCCTTGGGGACCAGCAGCTCCTGCCGCACATTGACGCCGTTCTTCGCCCCATCGATGATCGTATAGCCCAGGCCGTGGCGGCAGCGGTAGGAATCCAGCTCCGTCTGCACGGGCTGCCAGCCGGGGTTCCAGACCGTGTCTCCATCCTTTATATAAAGGTGGAAACCCTCCTGGTCCAGCGGCGCGTTGTTGTAGCGATAGCGGGTCAGCCTTCTCAGGCGGGCGTCCCGGTAGAAGCTGTAGCCGCCGGCGGTGTTGGAGAGCAGCGCAAAGAAATCATCGCTCCCGAGATAGTTGATCCAGGGCAGGGGTGTGCGCGGTGTGGTGATCACATACTCGCGCCGCGCGTCGTCAAAGTGTCCGTATTGCATAAGTCCTCGCCTCCACTTAATCGTTTAAGTATTCTTAGAGTACCGCATATCTAAAAAAAAAGCAAGCATATTTTTGAAAAAATCTATTTTTCTCGTGGTTTTTCTGAAAAAAACGCTTCTCACTCCGGAAGCGCGGGCCGGTCAAAAATGCGGTTTTGTTTAAATTGCGAAAAAACAGCAGGGCGTTTTTGTGAAAGCCAGCCAATTCTATTAAAAACTTAAAATTTTTCGAAGAAAGGGCTTGCAATTTTCGGGGAAATGCGGTACATTGAAGCTGCGAAAACGATTAAGTAAACATTTCGCAGAGGAGCTAGTTCCGATGGTATCCTTGAAAGACATCGCCCAGCGCTGCGGTGTCTCGACGGCCACGGTCAGCAAGGCGCTCAACGGACAGCCGGACATCGGCGAGGACACAAGATCGCGCATCCTGCGCATCGCGGACGAGTTGGGCTATATGGCCAACGCCTCCGCCCGCGCGCTGAAGACGAACCGCTCCTACAACATCGGCGTCGTCTTTGTGGACCCGATGCACGGGGGTCTCGCGCACGAGTTTTTCTCCACCGTGCTCGACAGCATCCGCGGTGAGGCGGAGCGCCACGGCTACGACATCACCTTCATCAACCGGGGCGTCGGGCAGCGGGAGACGAGCTATCTGCAGCACTGCCGCTACCGGGGCGTGGACGGGGTGGTGATCGCCTCGGCGGACTTTACGGACCCCATGATCCTGGAGCTTGTGCAGGCGGACCTGCCGGTGGTGACCATCGACCACATCTTCAATAACCGCATTTCGGTGGTGTCGGACAACCGCAAGGGCATGGACGCGCTGGTGCGCTACGCGGCGGCGCGGGGGCACCGGAAGCTCGCCCTCATCCACGGAGAGATGACGAGCGTGACCGTCGGGCGGCTCACGGGCTTTCACCGGGCCTGCGAGGAGCTGGGCATCCGGGTGCCGGAAAGGTGGATACGCCAGGGCGTGTTCCACGACTCAAAAAGCTGCTGCGCACTCACAAAGGAGCTTTTGCGCGGCGAGGACAGGCCGACCTGCATCTTCTTCCCGGACGACTACTCCTGCATCGGCGGGTTGAACGCCATCCACGAGATGGGGCTCCGGGTGCCGGACGACATCTCCGCCGTGGGCTATGACGGCATTCCCCTCTCCCGGATCATGAGCCCCGTGCTCACCACCTGGCGGCAGGACACCGAGGCGCTCGGCACCGTGGCGGCGGCAAAGCTCATTGAGCTCATCGAGCACCCGCGCACTGCCATCCTCGACCGCGTGATCGTGGAGGGCCGGCTGCAGGAGGGCGGCTCGGTCGAAAACTTATACAGGTGATCAGCGGGACGAACCCCGCAAAAATAAAATCACACATTATTATTAGGAGGAAAGATCATGAAAAAGTTCATCGCATCGCTTCTGGTTCTGGTCATGATGCTCGCCCTGTGCAGCACCGCCGCATTTGCAGACGAACCCGAAGGCAAAGTCTTCAACATCTACGCCTGGAACGAAGAGTTCAAGGGCTTCTTTGAGAAGTACTACACCGTTCCCGAAGGCGTGACCGTCAACTGGATCATCGTCCCCAGTGACAACGGCGCTTACCAGGATGCCCTCGACGCCGCCCTGCTCAACCAGGCGGACGCCAAGGCCGACGACAAGGTCGACATGTTCCTGGCCGAGGCCGACTACATCCTCAAGTACGTCGACTCCGACTTCACCCAGGACATCCAGGCTCTGGGCGTGACCGACTTCTCCAACGCTTACAAGTACACCGTGCAGGCCGCTTCCGACGCCGCCGGCACCGTGAAGGGCGTCTCCTTCCAGTGCTGCCCCTCCGCGCTGATCTACCGCCGCTCCATCGCCAAGGACG
>CAMHEN010000089.1 GCA_946184165.1 uncultured Clostridia bacterium
GCTATGTCGGCGCGGGCGGTCTCGGCATCACCATCAACGAGCGCATCGGCTGGCGTGACTATGAGGGTCTCGGCATGGTGCTGCTGACATTGTTTGTCGTGGTCGTCGTCATTGAGTTTACGAGCGAATACCTGCGCGGCAAGCTGAGTTGAAAGGAGGGACGACATGGCTGAAAAACTGAACAAGATCGAACAGGTCATCGACGAAAAGCTGACCGCCGCCGAAATGTATGCCCGGCGTCCCCGCAAATGGTGGCTCTACACGATCATTGTGCTCATCATTGTGCTTCTCGTTAGCTGGTCCGGCTCCACCATCCGCTTTGAGGGCCTCACCGTCCAGGGCCGCACCGTCGCTCACGGCGTTATCAGCGGCATCACCCACCCGGATCTCAAGCTCATGTTCGGCACCGGTGAAACGGACGTGCCCTATCTGCTGCTGCAGACCATGGCCATTGCCGTGCTCGGCACGCTCTTCGGAGCGATCCTCGCGATCCCCTTCGCTTTCCTCGCCTCTACAAACATTATACCGAAGCCGATCGCCTACCTCTTCCGCATCGTGATCCTGCTCATCCGCACGATCCCGAGTCTGGTGTGGGCGCTCATGTGGATCCGCGTGACCGGCCCCGGCGCCGCCTGCGGCGTCATCACGCAGTCGGTCTGCTCTATCGGCATGATCTCAAAAATGTACATCACCGCCATTGAGGATCTGGACACCCGCATCCTCGAGAGTCTGGACGCCATGGGCTGCACCCCCTTCCAGAAGATCCGCTACGGCGTAATCCCCCAGCTTACAGCGAGCTTTATCTCGACCACGATCTACCGCTTCGACATCAACCTCAAGGACGCCACCACCCTCGGCATCGTCGGCGCGGGCGGCATCGGCGCAAGCCTGGTGCAGTGCCTCAACTCCCGCCGCTGGGCCATGGTCGGCTCCTTCGTGTGGGGTCTCATGATCCTTGTGCTGATTATCGAGTTCCTCTCCACCCGCGTGCGCAAAAAACTGGCCCGCGGCGAGTAAGCGTATGGATCGAAAGCTGACGGTTTATTTTACAAGCGATATTCACGGCTGTTTTGCGCCCACGGATTATGCGAAAAACGAGCCCTCCCCCACCGGACTCTCCAACTGCGCGGCGGGCTTTTCGGACGATGGGAACACACTCATTCTCGACGGGGGCGATACGCTCCAGGGGAGCCCCTTCACCTACTGGCTCTACAGCAGGACAGAGGAGAAAAGTCTCATCCCGGCAAGGCTTATGAACCTCGCGGGCTATGACTTCGTCACGCTCGGCAACCACGACTTCAACTACGGCGTCAGAGAGCTTGAGCGCTACCTGGAGGCGCTGGACGCAAGATGCCTCTGTGCCAATGTGCAGGGACTGCGTTTTGTGGAGAATTTTGCCGTGGTGAAGCTCGAAAACGGCCTTCGCGTCGGTCTCACCGGCGTGACGAGTCAGTTCGTCCCCAGATGGGAAAAGCCCGAGAACATCACAGGCCTGACCTTCACCGACGCCTTTGAGACGGCGCGGGACATGCTTGCAGAACTCAAAGCGCAAAGCGTCGATCTCACTGTCTGCATTTACCACGGCGGTTTTGAAAACGACACGGCGAGCGGCAGGCCGCTCTCCGACACGAAGGAGAACGAGGGATACCGCATGTGCCGGGAGCTAGATTATGATATCCTGCTCACCGGGCACCAGCATATGCATCTTGAGGACAGGTGCATCAGCGGCACCTTCACCTGCCAGCCGCCGGACAAGGCCACACAGTACATCCGGATGGACGTCACCGTGGACAAGAGCGGCAGGGTCGCGGCGCTCTCCAGGCTCTGCCCTGCAGGAACTGTGACGCCTGAGGTGTTCGCTGCATCTCTCGCCCCGCTGGAGCGTGAGACGGCGAAGTTTCTCGACACGCCTCTCGGCCATCTGGACACGGCACTCCCATCCTCAGAGCCTCTTGACAGGGCGCTGCACGGGTGCCTGATCGCAAACTTCTTCAACCAGGTCCAGCTTGAGGCGACAGGGGCCGACATCTCCGCCACCTGCCTTGCGAACACTGTGCCCGGCTTCTCGGAAAATGTCACCCTTCGCGACATTGTGTCGAATTACGTCTTCCCGAACACACTCAAGACCATCCGCGTTGATCGTGGGGTTTTGAAGCGTGCGCTCGAGCGCTGCGCCGCCTACTTTACGTTGGACGAAAACGGAAAGCCCACAGTGAGCCGGGAGTTTCTGGAGCCCATCATTCAGCACTACAGCTTCGATTTTCTCTCCGGCGTGGAAGCGACGATCGATCTGCGAAAGCCGCCGGGCGAACGGGTATGCTCCATCATCCGGCATGGAGCGGAGCTTCCGGAGGACGAGTCGCTCACCATGTGCCTCAACAACTACCGTGCCTCCGGGGCCGGCGGATACGACTGCTACGCCGCGTGTGAAACGGTGGGAGAGCTTCCGGATGAAATCTCCTCTCTCATCATCTCCTATGTGGACCGCCGCCGTGAGATCACGGTTGATAAAACCAAGTGGCTTACGGTACTGTATTGAACAGTGTGAAGTGAAAGAGCGCCTCCGGCGCAGATCGAATTTGTCCGCGAAACGGGCAGCATAACTCACATTTCGTATGGCAAACTCCAAACGCAGTTTTCGCGATCATGACCAATAAAGGAGAAAAAGATATGTCTAACAAGGTATTCAAGGTAGTCCTTCTCCAGGCGCTGCCCGCCTCCGGAAAGTCCGAGGTGCGCAACTTCATGGCCCATGTGGAGCCGGAACGCCTGCGCGATGAATTCCATATCGGCGCCAATCTCCAGCTTGACGATTTCCCCTATGTACACATGATGCGCCGCATCGACAACGAGCTCGAGGCCATGGGCGAGGCGCGCATCTTCTACCCCGGCGAGGCCCCCTTCATTGACGGGCGTGACTGGGGCACGCTCTGCAATCTCTTAAACGAGGACTATCACGATCTCATGAACCGCGTGAAGGTCTGCCCCGACTCCGCCGCCCAATACCTCTTCGATCGCCTGGACCGTGCAGGTCTCGGCGCCGGCATCCCTCCGCGCATGGGCCTTCTGAAGGAGGAGGTTCGTGCAAAGCTCGCCGAAAAGCTGGAAGCAGAAGCCCGCGCGATGCTGAACGAGAAGCAGGACGCCTACCCCGAGAGCTTTGAGGACAGGACTGTGGTCATCGAGTGCGCCCGCGGCGGTCCGGACGGGTCCTCCATGCCGCTGACCGGCACCTTCGGCTATCAGTACTCCCTGCCCATGTTCTGCCCGGAGATCCTCGAGAACGCAGCGATCCTCTATATCTGGGTCACGCCTGAGGAATCACGCCGCAAGAACGCCGACCGCGCCGACCCCAACGATCCCGGCTCCAACCTCCACCACGGCGTGCCCATAGCCGTCATGCTGGGCGACTACGGCTGCGACGATATGGAGTATATGCGCGAACGTTCCAAGGAAAACTGTGTGAGCTTTGAGGCCCATGGGAAGCACTGGGATATTCCCATCGGCGTGTTTGACAACCGCGTGGACAAGACCTCTTTCCTCCGCGCCGAGCCTGAAGCCTGGGACAAGGATAAAGTCGAGGACGTGACACGCGCCATCCGTGCCGCAACCGACGCGATGTTTGAAAATTACAACAAGTAAGGAGTACGATACCATGCTGCTGAAAGAACTCCGGGAGCAGGTCTATGAGGCCAATATGGAGCTCCCGCGCCGCAATCTTGTCACCTATACCTGGGGCAATGTCAGCGGGATCGACAGGGAGAGCGGCCTTTTCGTCATCAAGCCCTCGGGCGTGGAATATGACGAGCTGCGGCCTGAGGATCTCGTGGTGATGGATCTCGCAGGCAACAAGGTTGAAGGAGACTTGAACCCATCCTCCGACACCAAGACCCATCTTGTGCTCTACAACGCCTTCCCGCAGATCGGCGGCATCGTCCACACCCACAGCCCCTATGCCGTCGGCTGGGCTCAGGCGGGTGAGGATATCCCCTGCTACGGCACCACCCATGCGGACTACTTCTACGGTCCCGTCCCCTGCGCCCGGCATCTGACACAGGAGGAGCTCGATGAGGACTATGAGCTCAACACGGGCAACATCATCGCCGAAACCTTTCGCGAGCGCGGGATCGACCCCGTCGCGGTGCCTGCCGTCATCTGCTTCAGCCACGGCCCCTTCACCTGGGGCAAGGACGCGGCCCAGGCGGTGTACCACGCGGTTGTGCTGGAGGAGGTCGCGAAGATGGCGATCTTTACCCGGCAGGTCAATCCCGCAGCCGCTCCCGCGCCACAGCGGATTCAGAACAAGCACTACATGCGCAAGCACGGCCCCAACGCCTACTATGGGCAGAGCAAGGGCTGATTTTCGATTTGTCCCCCCTCTGTGAGAGCTTCTCACAGAGGGGGATTTTTTGCCCCGGATAAGCACTTGACGCGCCGGGAAAATAGATATAAAATATAATGAATGAAGAAGTGAACGGAGGCTTCCGCCGTGAGCGATAAGAACGACAAGAGCAAGCCCAATTTCTGGCCGGCTGTGTTTGCCGGTCTGTTCGTCGGCGCGTGGGTGTTTGCCGGTATCACGGACTGGGAGCCGCTCATCAATATGATGGCTGTGCTTACGGCCGCGGGCGGCACTGCGGGGATCGTCGCGCTGATCATCAAGGTGCGCGCGGCGGGCAAGGCCCGCAGACTCGAGCGCGAGAAACGCAGGCAGCAGAAAAACCAGCCGACGGTAAAATCCGAGCCTGTGAAAAAGAGTTACGGACCGGAGATCGACCCCATTATTCAGGAGGGCAACCGCGCCCTCAGTGAGATGGGCAGGCTATATCTCTCCATCAAGGACACCGAAGTGCGCCAGAAGATCAACGAGATCATGCGCATCACGGACAAAATCATGCAGGACGCCATCGCCGACCCCTCCGATATCCCGCAGATCAAAAAGTTCATGAACTACTACCTTCCCACAACCATCAAGCTCCTGAATGCCTATGACCGGATGAGCTCGCTGGGCATCGAGGGAGAGAATCTTGACAAGAGCATGAGCAGCATCAACGAGATGCTGGACGCTGCGATCGTGGCTTACCGCAAGCAGCTTGACACTCTGTTTGAAAACCAGGCGCTGGATATTGAGACCGATATTGAAGTTATGAATACCATGCTTGCAAGAGAGGGACTCTCCGGCTCCAAGGATTTTGACATCTGATATATTTGTGTACAGAAAACCATCTGAAACCGATTAGAAAGGAAGCAGACAGCATGAACGAAGAAAGCGGAATCCCTTCCCTGACGCTGGACCCCATGCCCGCCGAGACTGCGGCCGCCGTTGAGGAGGCCCCCGTGATTGAAGAAAAGCCCGCAGAGGAAGTCGCGGAAGAACAGGCGGAACCCGTCAAGGACTTTGACCTCAGCAGCCTCTCCCCTGCAGAGCAGGCCGCGGTTCGTACCTTCGCCGAGAAGATCGACGTGATGAATACGGAGCAGGTCATGCACTATGGAAGCAATGCCCAGAAGAACATCTCCGATTTCTCCGGCGCCGCGCTCAGCACCGTGCGCACCAAGGATCTGGGCGAGGTCGGCAACATGCTCGGCGATCTCGTGGTGGAGCTCCAGGGGCTCAACTTCGACGGGGAGCAGAAAAAAGGCTTCCT
The DNA here is from genome assembly GCA_946184165.1 of uncultured Clostridia bacterium. GTDB lineage: Bacteria > Bacillota > Clostridia > Oscillospirales > Oscillospiraceae > Limivicinus. The sequence goes on from CAMHEN010000089.1 coordinate 5,649, forward strand.
CGGTCTCTTTAAGAAATCCACCCAGAATATTGCTGAGCTCAAGGCCTCCTATGACAAGGCCGAGACCAATGTGGACAACATTGTGGAGTCCCTTGAGAAGCATGAGATCACGCTGATGAAGGACATCAGCATGATGGACAAGATGTATGAGAAGAACCAGGAGTACCTCAAGGAGCTGACCATGTACATCCTCGCGGGCAAGCTCCGCATTGAGCAGCTTCGCAATGAGGAGCTGCCCAAGTACAAGGCCAAGGCGCTGGAGACGGGGCTGCCCGAGGACGCCCAGGCCGCCAACGACTTTTCCAACATGATCGGCCGCTTTGAGAAAAAGATCCACGATTTGGAGCTCACCCGCACGATCTCCGTACAGATGGCTCCCCAGATCCGCATGATTCAGAATAACGACAGCCTTATGGCCGAAAAGATCCGCTCCTCCATTATGAACACCATTCCCCTGTGGAAGAGCCAGATGGTTCTCGCCCTGTCCCAGTACCACTCCGACCAGGCCATGAAGGCCCAGCGTGAGGTGACCGATGTGACCAACAACCTGCTCATGAAGAATGCCGAGGCCCTGCATCAGGGCAGCGTCAATATCGCCAAGGAGGCCGAGCGCGGCATCGTCGATATTGAGACGCTCAAGAAGACCAATATCGAGCTCATCCAGACTCTGGACGAGGTGCGTCAGATCCAGGACGAGGGCCGTACCAAGCGTATGCAGGCGGAGCAGGAGTTGGCCCAGATCGAGGGTGAGCTCAAGCAGAAGCTGCTGTCCATGCGCGGCTGAGTCGGGCCGGCTTGAGGTTTTCCCATGTCTATCGAAAAAGGCCGCGCGTATTTCCGGGCACTCGGGATCGAGGATCGCGTGCTGGAATTTGACGTCTCCTCCGCCACGGTGGAGCTTGCGGCCAAGGCCGTGGGCGTGGAGGGCGCGCGCATTGCGAAGACCCTCTCCTTCAAGACGGCAGACGGCTGTATGCTCATTCTCGCCGCCGGAGACGCGCGGATCGACAACCACAAGTTTAAAGAGCAGTTTCGCATGAAGGCTAAGATGCTCACACCCGAGGAAGTGCTCACCCTCGTAGGACATCCCGTGGGCGGCGTCTGTCCCTTTGGCTGCAATGAAGGCGTCCCTGTCTATCTCGACGAGAGCCTCCGCCGCTTTGAAACCGTCTTCCCCGCCGTCGGCAGCGCCAACAGCGCCATTGAACTCACTCTTGAGGAGCTGTTTCAATATTCAAAAGCGCTCGCCTGGATTGACGTCTGCAAGCTCCCTGATTTAACGGAATAGAATAATGCAGGCATCCCGCAGACAAGCAGTCTGCGGGATGCCTGATTTCTTTATATGAAGTTCCTGCTTATAGAATCGGGTTTCTCGGCGGCTCTTCACCGAAATGGCTGCCCGGGCCCGGATCGGTCTGCGGTGCTTCCATCCGATCGTCAAAGGCAGACATATGTCCTCCGTCCTCTTCTGAATTCAGAGCGTCTGCCTCTTGTCCGTTTGTTACAGGCGGCATCTGTTCTCTGCCGGGAGCTTCGGGCCGGGGGAGCTCCGGCGCAGCCTCTGCACGTATCTGCTCTTCCCCGTGTACCGGGGCATTTTCGTCTCTGTCCGCAGGGAGCGGCATTTGGCCGTCCGTCGCGGCACCGAGCTGCGGCAGATCCTCGGGAGCCGCTCTGTCCTCGGTCGGCATATTCTGTGGAGCGGGTTCCGTCTCCGGTCTCTCTGGCTGCGGTGCGGAGTTTATTCTTCCTCTGTCCACCACCTCGGCAAGCTCCTGCCGGAGTCTGTCCGTATGCCTGTCGCTGCGCGTATCTGCCGAAATCTGGAGTTCTGTCTCGGGGTCATCCAGATACCCGTTCTGCACAATCTTTTCCATGGTAGTTGAGATCGCAGATTCGACCCGATGATGGCGGACATTTCTGAGATCCATCCCGTCAAGCAGGTTCTCCCCCTCCTCATTAGCCGCCTTCACATCCAGCACATAGTCAAAGCAGTTGATCGTGTATTCCACAGACGGATTACCATCCAGTGTAACAGTTCCGTAAGGCATGGCATAGGCCATCCCCGTACCGATCACCGCCGCGAGAACCGCCGCAGCCGCCGCCGTTCCGAAGCGCCGGAAAGTATGGCGGGACCGGACAGGCTTGATTTGATACAGCTCAATGGTTTGCCCGATTTCATATCCGGCATTATGGATTCGCACAACGACGCCGTTTTCGTTCAGTACGGCGGCTTCCTTGCCGCGGATGTCGACGATCACAGCCTGCATGGTCATCCCTCCCTCACATATTTCAAATACCCGGCGAGCTGGGGATAGTCCCCGCTCAGGACCAGGGCGGCCATGATGATGTATTTGCGATAACGGTCCAGAGTCTTGCGCGATACACCCGAGACGGCAGCGAGAGCCCGGATCGGCAGCTTTCTGCTCTTCTCCAGCTCCTCAAGCAGCCCCGCGTCTGCGAGCATGGAGCGGATTGCCGTGGCGCACTCAGTCCGGGTTTTCTCCTGCTTCGGAGAGCAGGCGGTCAGCTCAAAGAAACGAAATCCGTAGCGCCCCAGCATCTCATTCGCTACCTCGATTTCCTCCTTCGTACTGCGGTCGGAGGATTTGACGCTCTCCTTCACGACGGCGAGGTAGGCCCCCTCACGATCCTCCTCCGGCTCTCCCCCGCCCTCCAGGATATAGGGCGCGACCGGGATCTCATGGAGCTTGTCCCGCTCGGCCCGATAATAGTCGATCAGGCTTCGCTTGATGAGCATTTGGGCGAAGGGGAGAAAATCCCCTCTGTCCGCCCGGTAGAGATCAATGGCGCGGGAAAAGGCGCACAGTGAGACAGACCATTCATCATCGTTCCGATCAATATGTCGGTGACAAACGGCACCCGCTGTACGCAGGATCGTCTGCGTCTGGTTTTGAATCAGCTCTTCGCGTACACGCTCATCCTTTGCGGCACGAAGAGCGAGCTCATTGATTGTATCCTGCATGGGATCACCGTCCGAGAAGCTGTGCCCGCCTTTCTCTGTAATGCAGATAAAGTGGGGCTTTGGGAAAACTTACGGCCCCACTTTACCATAAGACACCCGTTTTCACAAGTGCCTGTCAAACGATCAGCCCCGCATGCCCATACCGGGTCTGCCAATATTCTCGGCCTGACCGTTCATGCCGCCGAAGCTCTGGCTGCCCATCCCGCCAGGCTGGGTGTTCATGCCGTCGAAGCTCTGGCTGCCCATCCCGCCGGGCTGGCCGTCCATGCCGCCGAAGCTCTGGTTGCCCATCCAGCCGGGCTGGGTGTTCATCTGCCCAATGCCTCCGGGCCCGCCCATGCCGTCAGGCCCTACGACGCCGCTTTGGTTATTGAGACCAAAGTCGTCGGAGATGTAGAGCTGCCCGTCATAGTCGATACCGGCCTCGCCGCCGTTATAGGTGCTGTGGATCTCGGCGCTGCCGCCGACAAGGTTGATGGTCCCGTTGGAGTCGATGCCGTCGCCGCCGCTCTGGATGACGAGCCTGCCGCCCAGCATGTTGAAGGCGTAGTCAAGTACGCCCTCATAGAGGCCGTCGCCGTTCGCCGCGTTCACCGCATCGTCGCGCGAGACGATGGAGATATCGCCGCCGCAGACGTTTACGACCGTACCCTCAAGTCCCTCCTCAGACTCGGTCACACGGATGGTCGGGCCGCTGCCGTCGGGTCTTCCGATGGTGAGAATGTGATCGGCGTGGATGGCATCATCCCCCGCTGCGATGGTGAAGCTGCTGCTCAGGAGAGTCACGTCATAGTTACCATTGATACCGTCGTTGACAGCGCTGATGTTAAGCGTCACGCCGTCAAAGATGAGGCTTGCGTCGTCCCCCGCCTTGATGCCGTTTTTGGCGTTGCCGTTAATGGTGAGTTTGCCGTCTCCCGTCACATAGACACTGGAGTTTGCCTTGGCCTTAAACGCAGCACCGTCAAAAGCATCCGCGACATCTGCGTCCTCGGAAGTTTCATCGTCAGGATTCTCGTTGTCCGTGAGGACCACATTGCCGGAGATGATGACCTTGACCTCCGCCTCCTTGTTGACGGACAGCGTCGCGCCCGTGGTGCTGGTGAGGTCCAGATCCTCCAGGACAAGAACCACGCCCGTGGTGCCCTTTTTGACCGTGATGTTGCCGTCTGTGCTCTCACCGGTGACCACATAGGTGCCGGAGGATGTGATCTTCACCTGGCTCTCTTCGTCGGTAACGGTGATATAGGATGCGTTTTCATAGTCCGCCTCCAGGGAGGCCGCGTTGTTTGTGAGGGTGCCGCTCACAATTTCCGAAGGGCTGTCGGATAAATCCCAGTCTGTCCCCTGCCCCGGCTGCGGTGCCTGCTGGTTGTTGAAGTCTCCATTCGGCATACCGAAGGGCTGCTGGTTGTTGAAGCCGCCGTCCGGCATCTCGGGGGACTGCTGGTTGCTGAAGTCTCCATTCGGCATACCGGAGGGCTGCTGATTGTTGAAGCCGCCGTCCGGCATTTCGGGGGGCTGCTGGTTGCTGAAGTCTCCATTCGGCATACCGGAGGGCTGCTGATTGTTGAAGCCGCCGTCCGGCATCTCGGGGGGCTGCTGGTTGTTGAAGCCGCCGT
>CAMHEN010000090.1 GCA_946184165.1 uncultured Clostridia bacterium
CCGTGCAGATGATGCTTCGCATTGTGCTGCTCATCTCCGGCACCTTCCTGCTGACTTACACTACGAGCCCCATCGCCCTCACGGACGGGCTGGAGCTGTTGCTGAATCCGCTCAAAAAGCTCAAGGCTCCGGTACATGAGATGACCATGATGATGAGCATGGCCCTGCGCTTTATCCCCACGCTCATCTCCGAGACGGATAAGATCATGTCGGCCCAGAAGGCCCGCGGCGCGGATTTCGAGACCGGCAGCCTCACAAGGCGGGCGAAGGCCCTGCTGCCGATCCTGGTGCCGCTCTTCGTCTCAGCCTTCAAAAGGGCGGACGAGCTCGCCGTCGCCATGGAGAGCCGCTGCTACCACGGGGGCGAGGGGCGCACCCGCATGAAGCAGTTAAGACTTGAGCGGCGGGATTTCATCGCCCTCATCCTCGGCGCGCTCTTCCTCGCCGCCATGTTTGTGCTCAAAAGGTTCGGCCTATGAAAAACATCGCCCTCTGTCTGCGCTATGACGGCAGCCGCTACCATGGCTGGCAGGTCCAGAAAAACGACATCACCGTGGCCGAGACCCTGGAGGAGGCCATCCGCAAGGTCTGCGGGGAGCGCCTGCGCGTCGTGGGCTGCGGCCGGACGGACGCCGGGGTCCACGCTCTGCGCTACTGTGCGAATTTTCACAGCGATACGCGCATACCCATGGAGAGACTGCCCCTTGCGCTCAACAGCCGGCTGCCGGACGATATCGCCGTTCTGGACGCCGTTGAGGCGGCAGACGGCTTTAATGCGATCGGCTCCTGCATAAAAAAAGAATATGTATATAAAATACTCAACAGAAAGATAAGAGATCCGTTTCTTGAAAAGCGGGTCTGCTTCTATCCCCAGTACCTGGACATGGACCTCATGTGCCGCGCGGCCAAAGCCTTTGAAGGGCGGCATGATTTCCGCGCCGTGCGCTCCGTGGGAACGGAGACGAAGACCACCGTCCGCACGGTCCACTGGTGCCGGGCCGAGCGGGAGGGGGACCTCATCACGGTCTCCGTCTGCGCCGACGGCTTCCTGTACAATATGTGCAGGGCCATGGTCGGCACCATGGTCTATGCCTCCTACGGCAAGCTCCTGCCCGAGGAGATCCCCGAACTCCTGGAAAAGGGCGACCGGCGCCTCACCGGGCCGACCATGCCGCCCCAGGGCCTGTATCTCAACCGGGTCTGGTACGAGGGCGCCGTGGGGGACATGATGGCGCGGAATTGATTTGTTCACAAACATGTGCTACACTGAATCAGTCTAAAAAAATTTGGGCGGTACATATGAAAGCTGTTATTGACATTTTACTCATTATTATCATCGCCCTGTGCACCTGGAACGGCTATAAGCGCGGTCTGGTGGGCGGTGTCGCGGGGATTCTCGCGATCATCATCTCGCTCCTGGGAGCGAGCATTGTCTCGGCGGCCTATGCGCATGAGGTCGTGCCCGCCCTCAAGCCCTTTGTGGACGGGTATCTCGACTCCCACCGCAACCGCGATGCGATCCTGGAGCGCATGGGCTACGGCAGCAGTGAGCTCTCTCTGGAGGATATCCTGGCGCAGGACAGCTCCCTGCGCTATGACTATGCCTATGAGAGCCTGACGGATCTGGGCCTCTACAGCAAGCGGGCGGAAGATCTCGCATCCGACGCGGTCAACTACGCGGAGGAGACCGGCGCCACCATGACGGAGGCCATCGTCTCTGTCCTCTGTGACACCATCACCTCGGTGGCTGCGCTGGTCGTCGCCTTCCTGCTGATCCTGATTTTCCTTGTGGCGGTGGCGAGCATCGGCAATCTTTCCTTCCGCCTGCCGAACCTGGAGAACGTGGATGAGATCGGCGGCGCCGTGCTGGGCTTCGGTAAGGGCTTTCTGTACTGCATCCTGCTCTGCTGGCTTTTGAGCTTCCTCGGCCTCATCATCGGAAAGGAGACCATGGCTCACACCACGCTTGGGCGCTTCTTCCTGATTTTCGACTCCCTGACCGGAAGCCTGATGTAAATCTTCGATTGAAAACACGGTTTTCAATCGAAAGACTCGCGCTCACTGCGCGGGGCGAAGTGTGAAACGCCGCCCTGACCGGCGCGAGGACTCACAACGTTCGCCTTATGGTGTTTTTGCCGCGGCAGAGCTGCGGCAAAAACGATTTGATTACAGCAATTACTCTGCGTTTCATGGAGGAATTCGATGCGGCCTACACTCTGCTCCCGCTGCGGCAAAAATGTCGCGGTGGTCTTTATCACAAAAATAGAAAACGGACAGACCAAAAACGAGGGGCTCTGCCTCAAGTGCGCGCGTGAGCTGCACATCAAGCCCGTGGACGATGTCATCAACAAGATGGGCCTTTCGGACGAGGATCTCGAGGGTCTCACCGGGGAGATGATGAGCGCCCTGAACGGCGTGGAGGAGCTCACCCCCGTGGACGAGGATGACCACAGCGACGAGGACGACGGCAAGACCGCGACCTTCCCGTTTCTGAACCGTCTCTTCGGGGCCGGCGGAAACGGCGGGGAGAGCGCGCCCCCGCCTCCTCCGGCGGAGAACCGGCGGGACGGGAATCAGTCAGCCCCCAAAAACGGCAAGCGCAAATTCCTTGACAGTTATTGCATCGATCTGACCCAGCGGGCCCGCGAGGGCAAGCTCGACCGCATGATCGGCCGGGAGGAGGAGCTGGAGCGCGTGATCCAGATCCTCAACCGCCGCCAGAAGAATAACCCCTGCCTGATCGGCGAGCCGGGCGTCGGCAAGACCGCCATCGCCGAGGGGCTCGCCCAGCGCATCGCAAACGGCGATGTGCCTATAAAGCTCAAGGAAAAGCAGGTCTTCCTGCTGGATCTCACGGCGCTCGTGGCAGGCACGCAGTTTCGCGGCCAGTTTGAAAGCCGCATGAAGGGCCTCATTGAGGAGATCCGCAAGCAGGGGAACGTCATCCTCGTCATCGACGAGGTGCACAATATCGTCGGGGCCGGGGATGCCGAGGGCAGCATGAATGCCGCAAACATCCTCAAGCCCGCCCTCTCCCGGGGCGAGATCCAGGTCATCGGCGCCACCACCTTTACCGAGTACCGCAAGCATATCGAAAAGGACTCCGCGCTGGAGCGCCGCTTCCAGCCTGTCACGGTGGCGGAGCCGTCGCTGGAGGACAGCGTTCAGATCCTGCGCGGCATCGCGAGATACTATGAGGATTACCACGGTGTCTCTATCAGCGATGAGATGTGCCGTCAGGCGGTCCTTTTGAGCGAACGATATATCACCGACCGCTTCCTCCCGGATAAGGCCATCGACCTCATAGACGAGGCCTGCTCCGACGTGAACCTCAAGCACCCGGACATCAACCGCCGCATGGAGCTTGAGCGGGACCTCGAGAACATCCGCTTTGAGCGTGAGGCGCTCATGAGCGCGGACGCGCCCCGGGGCCAGCCGCTCACGGACGAGATGCTCGACAAGCGCTATGCCCGCATCGCCGAGCTCAGAAGCCGCGAGATGCAGCGGGAGGCGGAGCTGCGGGAGCTGGACGCAAAGCCGCGCCCGGCCCTCAGCGTGGATAACCTCGCCCGCATCATTGAGCTCTGGACCAAGATCCCGGCTTCCACGATCCGCGAGGATGAACTGGAGCGCCTTGCGAAGCTGGACGAGCGCCTCAAGGCCCACATCATCGGCCAGGACGAGGCTGTGGAAGCTGTCTGCGCCGCCATCCGCCGCAGCCGTGTGGGCCTCAAGGTCAAGCGCAAACCGGTGAGCTTCATCTTCGTCGGCCCCACCGGCGTTGGCAAGACGGAGCTTGTCAAGCGCCTTGCCGCCGACATGTTCGACACGCCCGAGAGTCTCATCCGCCTCGACATGTCGGAGTTTATGGAGAAGTTCGCGGTCTCCCGCATCATCGGCTCGCCCCCGGGCTACGTGGGGTATGACGAGGCGGGGCAGCTCACCGAGAAGATCCGACGCAAGCCCTACAGCGTGGTGCTCTTCGACGAGATAGAGAAAGCCCATCCGGATGTGATGAACATCCTCCTCCAGATCCTCGACGACGGACATATCACGGACGCCCAGGGCCGCAATATAAATTTTGAAAACACCATCATCGTCATGACCACGAACGCCGGCTCCTCCAATAAGACCGGCGCGGTGGGCTTCGGCGGCAGTCTCAGCGACATGTCGCGGGAGCGGGCCATGAAGGCGCTCAACGAATTCCTGCGCCCCGAGTTTCTCAACCGTGTGGATGAGGTCGTGTGCTTCAACCAGCTCACGGAGGAGAGCTTCCGCGCCATCGCAAAGCTCATGCTCGAGGAGCTGCGCGAGGTGATGGGGGAGAAGGGCGTCGCGCTCACCTGGGACGAGAGCCTCATCGACTACCTCGTGAAGGAGGCCTATTCCGTCACCTACGGCGCGCGGAACCTCCGCCGCACCATCCAGAAAAAGGTCGAGGACGAGATCGCCCGCTTCATCATTATGAACCGCGGCCGTGAGATCAGAACCATCCATCTCTCCGCGGGCGAGGACCAGAAGCTCCTCATCGCGGAGTGATCGGAACTTCATGCCGACAGAGGAGAGAGCTTTGCCCTTCCTGCGGAACAAACATTGGAAAACGGGTGAATCCGTACACATTCAGTGCGGATCCACCCGTTTTTGCAATAATATCGGCTTCGTTGACGGAGCAATACTATTATCTGATTAGTTTTTTTACCAGATAAGCCGCGGTTTCCACGGCATTTTCAGAGCGAAGGCGCTGAAAATCCGTCTCATACAGAAACTCTGCGTCCCTTACGGTGCTGTAAAAACCTTTAAGAAATGAAAGGTTTTTATGAGGTTTTAGTATAAGGGGACAAGCGATTCCCCGCAGGAAAAAGCAAAGAGTTATGACAACTAAATTACGTAACCACAGTTATGTTAATAAACAAATTGGAATAGAGAACAAATATGTAAAACGAAATACGGTAACAATATTATGTAAACATTACTTCAGCACGACCCGAATGCTCACCGGGTTGTGGTCGGAGTTCTCAAATCCCGCGTCCAGGGTTTCGACGCTTTTGAGCTCCACGTTGGGGGAGAGGATCAAGCCGTCGATCACGTAGTACTGGGTCCCCTCTGTGTCGGCAGGGTCATATGGCTGGTTGAGCAGACGGCAGGTGGGGGTGGAGAGATCATAGGCCAGAGTCCAGCCCTCGGGCAGAAGGCTTTCATCCAGCACGCCGGGCTCCCAGTTTTCGGGATGCGTATTGGGATAGACGTCGAGACTGCCGGGGAAGGCCTGGTTGAAGTCGCCGCCTGCGATGACGTAATTGCCGAGGGCGTATTCGTTCTCAATATAATCCCGGAGCTGGTTGGTCTGGGCGATCTTGCCCTCGCCGTCGTCATAGGCCTCGAGATGGAGGTTTACCAGCACAAGCTGCTTGTCGCTGCCCTCCACAGGCACGCGGCTCACCAGCAGGCAGCGCTTGAGGTTGGCGATGCGAAGGGGCCAGGAGAAGGGGCAGGGGAGGGATACCCGCTCGGCTGAGTCGATGAGCAGATCGTTTGTTATGGTGTAGAGACCGCTGTTGACCTTCCCGATGGGGGGCCAGGGCACCGGCACAAAGGGACAGGAATAGTTGAGAGCGTAGCTGTCGGGATGCAGAGAGGTGTTGATAAGCCCGCGCTCGTCTATGCCGTAGGTGCGGGAGGAGTTGATGTCCACCTCCTGCAGCAGCACGAGGTCCGGCGCCTCTTCGGCGAGCACACGGCTGATCCCGTTGAGATAGACATAGACGGTATCCTTACTCCCGGGTTTGGACATCTTGCCGCCGTCCATAAAGAAGTCCTCGTTCTTTCCCAGACCGCCGTAACCCACGTTCCAGCTCAGGACGCGGAGCTCCTCACCGGATGAAACATTATGTAAACTGGAGGCGTCAAGGGCGCCGCCGCGCTCAGCTGGCTCCACAGGAGCGGGGGCGTACTCCACCGCGGTCAGCCAGCCCAGCAGACCACCCACGGCAATCACGGCAATCAAAACAAGAGCGAGCAAAATTTTGAAAAATACCTTCATCTTTATGTCCTCCGATAAAAGGATTTTGTAAAATGATACTATCATGCGCGGGAAAAACATGCAAGGGCATTTCTCACACGGGTGTTTCATAAAACCTGGCAGGGGGAGTTCAGAGGGGGAATGCCTCTGTTTTTCGCCCCGCAAGGCGAAAAACGAATCAAATCCGTTTTTTCCGGCGGCGTGTACGTCGGAAAAAACACTTCTCAGCCTGAAAGTGTGCGCGCGTTCCTCCCGCCGCGCGTGCATGCAGCAGGCTGCAAACGCCTCTCGTTTCATAAAAATGCCATCAGGGCATTTTTATGAAACGACCGTGCATTTCTCACCGACGGACTTGCCAACTCTGCGGGAATGGGGTATAATGCAGCGGCGATAGAAAGAGACGGGAGGAACCCCCATGTACTATGAGCATATCAAAACGCAGGATCCTGAAATCTATGGAGCCATGATGCGCGAGCTGGGGCGTCAGCGGGATCATATCGAGCTGATCGCCTCGGAGAACTTTGTGTCCCCCGCGGTCATGGAGGCCATGGGCAGCCATCTGACCAATAAATATGCCGAGGGATATCCCGGCGCGCGCTATTACGGCGGATGCCAATATGTGGACGAAGTGGAGAATCTCGCCATCGAGCGGGCCAAAAAGCTCTTCGGCGCGGAGCATGCCAACGTCCAGCCCCACTCCGGCTCCCAGGCCAATGTTGCCGTCTACCTCGCTCTTCTCAAGCCGGGCGACAAGATCATGGGCATGGATCTGAGCCACGGCGGCCATCTGACCCACGGGTCCAGAGCCTCCATTTCCGGCAAGTATTTTAACGCCGTCTTCTACGGCGTGAGTCCCGAGACCGAGATGATCGACTACGATCTGGTCCTGCGCCGGGCCGAGGAGGAGCGGCCGAAGCTCATCATTGCCGGCGGCAGCGCCTATCCCCGCTTCATCGACTTTAAGCGCATGCGCGAGATCGCGGACTCCGTCGGGGCCTACCTGATGGTGGACATGGCCCACATCGCGGGCCTCGTCGCCGCCGGGGAGCATCCGAATCCCGTGCCCTACGCCCATGTGGTCACGACCACCACCCACAAGACCCTGCGCGGCCCCCGCGGCGCGCTGATCCTCTGTACGGATGAGCTCGGGAAAAAGATTGACTCCGGCGTCTTTCCCGGAAGCCAGGGCGGTCCGCTCATGCACATCATCGCTGCCAAAGCCGTATGCTTCCGGGAGGATCTGGGGGAGGACTTCAAAGCCTACCAGCATCAGATCGTCCTCAATGCCGCGGCCCTTGCGGATGAGCTGCAGAAGCGCGGCGTGCGTCTGGTCTCCGGCGGTACGGACAACCATCTCATGCTTGCCGACGTGATGAGCCGCGGCAAGACCGGGGCCCAGGTACAGGAGCTTCTCGACATGGCGAACATCACCGCCAACAAGAACACCATCCCCTTCGACACCATGGGCGTGAAGGCGACCTCCGGCATGCGCTTCGGCAGCCCCGCCGTCACCACCCGCGGCATGAAGGAGCCTGAGATGCGGCAGATCGGCGCCATGATCGCCCGCCTCATCGACGAGGGCGAAGCCGCCGTCCCCGCAGTCAGGGAACAGGTCATCGCCCTGTGCGAGGCGTTTCCGCTGTATCCGGAGATTGGTTGACATAAAATCATAGACATAAAACATGCTCCCTTCCGTGGTGAAGGGAGCATGTTTCGTTTAGTCGAGTTCTACCTCATATCCATGGTTTTTAAGCTCGTCCAGAACGCTCTGGGCATGGGCTTTGCCGCCGACCTCGCAGGCGATGTGGACCTTGGTCTCGTTGGGGTTTAAGCCCGCGGCCAGCTTGTCATGCTCGATGGTGAGAATGTTGGCGCCGCTGTCGGCGAGAATCCCGAGTACCTGCACAAGGCTGCCGGGTTTGTCCAACAGGCGCGCCGTAAAGCGGATGCGGCGGTGGCGGGCGGCCATACCCTGCTCGATGATGCTCTGCACGAAGCTCACATCGATGTTGCCGCCGGAGAGGACGCAGACTACGTTTCTGCCCTTGACATCGATCTTGCCGCTCAGAACCGCGGCCACCGGCGTCGCTCCCGCGGGCTCCACGATCATCTTGCAGCGCTCCATCAGAAGCAGGATGGCGTCGGCGATCTGCGTGTCGGACACGGTCACGACCCCGTCACAGAAGCTGTTGATGATGTCCACGGTGATATCGCCGGGACTCTTGACTGCGATGCCGTCTGCGATGGTGGACGCGTTTTGGGTGGTGACGAGGCGCTTCTCCCGGAAGCTCTGGGCTATGGCGTTGGCCCCCTCCGCCTGCACGCCGTAGACCTTCACGCGGGGGTTGATCTGCTTGACCGCGGCGATCACGCCGGCCAGCAGTCCGCCGCCGCCCGCCGGGGTGACGATGATGTCCACCGTCGGCAGGTCGCCGAGGATCTCAAGCCCCAGTGTGCCCTGGCCGGCAATGACCTCCAGATCGTTGTAGGGGTGCAGAAAAGCGGCGCCTTCCTCTTTGCAGATTTCGCAGGCCCTGGCGTAGGCGTCGTCATAGCCCTCGCCCGCGAGCACCACCTTCGCGCCGTAGCCCTCGGTGGCCTGGATCTTGGCGATGGGGGCCGTTTTCGGCATGACGATGGTAGCGGGGACGCCGAAGGCGGAGGCCGCGCAGGCCACGCCCTGGGCGTGGTTCCCGGCAGAGGAGGCGACCACGGGCACTCGCTCGCCCCGCTCGACCATGGCGGAGAGCTTGTTCGTCGCTCCGCGGATCTTAAAGGAGCCGGTCTTCTGTCGGTTTTCGCACTTGAGATAGATATTCCCGCCGGTCATGCGGGAGAAGGTGGAAGAGAGGTCGAGCTCCGTATGGTGGAGGATCGGCTTGAGACGGCGGGACGCCGCCATGATCTCGCTGAGCTCGGGCTTGAGCACTTCCATTGTGATCACTCCTCTGTCAGAATAAAAAACAGGGCCACACGGCCCCGTAAATTTTTTAAAGATAATGCTTGACTTTGCCATAGCCGCAATGGTAAAATAACTTGCTATGTTTGCCGGAGCGGGACATACAGCCCCACCTTCAAGCTGTGTCAAGTATAGCATTGCAAGCCTGTGAAATCAACACCGGCCGCGTTTGTTTTGACAACAAAGCCGGGCGTTTCAAAACCGATAAGGAGAGTGCGCCAATGCCAAAAGATGTCATGTACGGCAAGACCCTGCGAAAGAGTTTTGCCCGCACCCAGGAGATTATGGATATGCCGAACCTCCTGGAGATCCAGAAGAGCTCCTATAAGTGGTTCCTGGAGACCGGCCTGCGCGAGGTCTTCCGGGACGTGGATTCCGTCACCGACTATTCCGGCAACCTGGAGCTGAGCTTCATCGACTACTCGATGAACGAGAAGCCCAAGTATTCCGAGGAGGAGTGCAAGGCCCGCGACGCCACATACGCCGCTCCCATCAAGGTCCGTGTGCGCCTGCGCAACAAGGAGACCGAGGAGATCAAGGAGCAGGAGATCTTCATGGGCGACTTCCCGCTCATGACCGAGGGCGGCACCTTTATCATCAACGGCGCCGAGCGCGTCATCGTCTCGCAGATCGTGCGCTCTCCCGGCGTGTATTTCGACAAGACCGTGGACAAGGCCATGATCGCGACCTACGGCTCCACCGTCATCCCGTACCACGGCGCCTGGCTGGAGTACGAGACCGACGCGAACGACGTCTTCTCGGTCCGCATCGACAAAAACCGCAAGCTGCCCATCACCTGGTTCCTCAAGGCCATGGGCCAGTACCGGGCGGAGCTGGACGAGAAGGGCGCCTTCAAGCCCGAGTCCTGCGCGACCTGGCTGTCCTGCGTGGCGGACCCCACCGTCGGCGCCACCACCAATGAGCGCATCCGTGAAATCTTCGGCGAGGATGAACGCATCATCGCGACCCTCGACAAGGACACCACCCAGTCCCGGGACGAGTGCCTGCTCGAGATCTACCGCAAGCTGCGTCCGGGCGATCCCCCCACGGTGGAATCGGCCGAGACCCTGCTGGAAGGCCTCTTCTTCGACCGCCGCCGCTATGAGATCAGCGACGTGGGCCGCTACAAGTTCAACAAGAAGCTCTCCCTCTTCCCGCGCATCGCGGGCTTCG
>CAMHEN010000091.1 GCA_946184165.1 uncultured Clostridia bacterium
CCGTCTCGGCAAAGGCGCCCTCTTTTGCCAGCTCCAGCAAGCCCGCAAACGCCTTCCCGGTGTACACCGGATCGAGAAAGATCCCTTCGTGCGCCGCCATCAGAGAGACGGCGGCGTTCCCGGCCTCCGATGCGATCGCGTAGCCGGGGCCGCACATGTCCCGAAGCGGGTAATCCCGCGGCGTAATCTCCGGGGAAATCTGCAGCAGCTCCGCCGTTTCCCGCATGAGGGCGGGCGTGATCTCATCAAAGGGGTCGGTGTCGACCATCATGCCGTGGACCGTTGTCCCGGGCAAAAACAGCTTTGCGCCGAGGGCCAGACCCGCCATCGTTCCGCCGCTGCCCTCCGCGCAGATGATATGGTCGAAGTGCAGCCCCTGTCCCGCAATTTCCCTGGCACACGCCACATAGCCCAGCGCGCCGAGGGCGTTCGACCCGCCGCAGGGAATCTTGTAATACGGCCTGCCCGTCTCTTTCCCGAGCCGGTCCATCTCCGCGTAAATGTCGGCGTAATCGTCGGTGTCGACAAACCGTACCTCCGTTCCCATCAGCTTCTCCAGAAGCTGATTGCCCACACAGTCGGTCACGCCGCGCTTTTTGAGCACGAGAACAGCCTTCATCCCCAGCCTCCCCGCTGCGGCGGCGGTCAGCATGGCGTGGTTGGACTGCGCGCCGCCGGTCGTAAAAACGATCTCCGCCCCCTGCGCTTTCGCGTCGGCCAGAAGAAATTCGAGCTTTCGGATCTTGTTTCCGCCGAGCCCGAGCCCGGTCATGTCGTCGCGTTTGATATAGACGTTTCTGCCGAGGAGGCTGCTGATGCTTTCGAGCTTGTGGATCGGCGTCGGAAGAATGCCAAGGTTTACCCTCGGGAAACTTTCAAGCGGCTTCATCATAGGTGTTTGCTCACCTTTCCCCTGTGTACTGCTCATAACATGTCACCGGACGACGCATGCAGGAATCACATAAAGGTGACCGTCTCTTCCAGCGCTTTCCGGCTGTTGTGATTCGGAAGCGGGCCGGTGCCTTCGGCGGCATAGCCCAGATCCATCACCATCAGGACCTCCTCATCCGCAGGCAGGCCGAGAATCTCCGCGGTCTTCTCCGGATCGAGAAAATTGACCCAGCAGCTGTCCACGCCCTCGGCGGCTGCGGCCAGAATCATGTGGGTTGCGACGATGGTGGCGTCCTCCACTCCGGAATCCCGTTTTCCGCCGGGATAAGTGAAGACATTCCCGCTGTTGAACGCGACGACAAGAACGGTCGGCGCACCGTAGCGGCATGGCGTGACGGCGTCAATCTTCGCAAGGGCCTCCGCAGACTGCAGCACATAGATCCGCTGCTCCTGCAGGTTCTTGGCGGTCGGAGCCAGGCGCCCGGCGTTCAGAATAGCGGTCAGCTTTTCAGCCTCCACCTGTCGATCGGAGTACTTCTTGCATGAATAGCGGTTTTTTACGACTTCTTTGAATTCCATTTTTATTCCCCCTAATGTTCCTCACACTAAAACAGGATGCTTTCAATTTTTTGAGATCCATTCTTTTCCTGTTTTGAGATCTGATGTTTCGTCATGCTGACACATTCTTCTCCGGGGCTGATTTCGATACGCAACATTTCGTTTTCAGCGGTATGAATCTCTTCGAACCGTCAGGGGCAATCTTCTGTATGATCTCCGCCATGCCGGTGTTTCCTGCATCAGGGTACAGATACGCAAAAATATTATAGCGAAAAACAACAGGAAAAGCAATGTTTCCATGCAATCGAATCGCTGCTTGATGATAAATTGCCAAAGCGTATTCCAACAGCTCCTGTTTTTGCTGTGTTTGTTTATGGTTTTCACCATCGGTTTTCTGTGTTATACTCAATAAAACCCCTGCACGATACTGCCGGATGAGGAAGGCAACTATGAGAACGATTTATATTGACGCGGACGCCTGCCCGGTTACGCGCATTGCGGAGGAAATTGCCCGACGCCACGGCATTCCCGTGACGATCCTCTGCGACACAAACCATGTGATGTTCTCTGATTACAGCACGATAAAGCTGATCGGAGCCGGGGCGGACGCGGTGGATCTGGCGCTCATCAACCTGTGTAAAGCGGGAGATATCGTCATCACGCAGGACTACGGCGTGGCGGCGCTGGCGCTGGGCAAAGGTGCGCTGGCAGTCCACCAGAGCGGGAAATGCTTCACAGACGAAAATATCGGCGGACTGCTGATGGATCGCCATCTGGCGAAAAAGGCGCGCCGCAGCGGGAAGCATCACCTGAAAGGCCCGGCAAAGCGCACGGAGGAAGACGATCGGCGCTTTGCGGAGAGCTTTGAGAAAATGATAGCAGCGCTTGAAACACCATGAAAAGAAGCAGGGAAGAGACACATGACAGAATATTTTGACATTTCCCGAAAAATCATCGCCAATATGACCTCGGAGGGCTGGAAAACCATTCCGCACGTCTGCATCGTCTACGACGCGAACGCAAGTCTTCTGATGGATGTGCTGCAAAGCTATAACCGTGGCCGGGCATCTGACGAGAAGATCAGCTTCAATTCCGTGATCCTCAGAATCTTGATCGAGGGAATCAAGGTCTGCCCCAAAATGAACGGGCATATAAAGTTCAGCCCATGGCTTGTGAGCGGAAAGGTGACGACGCTTGAGCATATCGACATCTCTCTTCCGATCACGTATGGGGATGGGAAAATGACCACGATCAATCTGCCGCGCATGGAGGAGAAATCTGTTCACGAGATACAGGCGACGGTTGCGGCATTTCGGGCAAGGATCGAGAGTACCTATATGGATCGTGTCCTGTACCGGACCGGACTGGAGGACACCTTTTGCGAACTGAGGAAAGGGAATATCCCGAAAGCGGTCGGGCGTTTGCTGGGCGCAAAGCTCGGGCCCGGGAGAGTCCGGATCGACAAACGGAAAAGCGCTGAGCGCGAAGACCGCCTTAAACCTGAGAATATCAAGCAGGGCAGCATCACGGTGTCGAATATGGGCTCCCTGCATAAGCAGTGGAAGGGAAGCTGCACCATCCTGGAAATCATACCGCCGCAGCTTTGCGCGCTGGCCGTCGGCGCTGTACAGAAACGCGCCGTTGTGGATGAAGAAGACCGAATCTGCGCAGCCCGGATCGTCCCGATCACGATCGCGTTCGATCATCGTGCGCTGGACACGGCGGAGCTTGTCCCGTTTATGCAGACGCTTGACAGGGTGCTGCAAGACAGGGCGTGGCTGGAAAGAGAAATCTCCTTGTAATAAACAGAGCCGCACGGTGTACCGATCCTGGGTACCCCGTGCGGCTTTTTCAGCTATATGTCGGCGCGTTTCATGTTCAGACTCTCCCTGCGCCTTGCTCAGAAATTGTATCGCGTCAATGGGAGCTGGCATGATAAGAGGCCGTGCTGCTCATGATGATCATCATGAGAATCATGGTGATAATGGCAAGCTCGACGGAAGCCGTCAGCATTGCGGAAGCGCCGAGACTGTCCTCCCCGGAGAGTGCGGCCTGCACCATCTGGACGGCAAACATCCTCCGGCAGTCCTTCCCGACGCCGAAGAGCCCACGGAAGGGCTTGTACTGCTTGAGATAGTCGTCGGCCTCACAGATCCGCTCAACCAGCGCGTCCGTGGGAAGGCCGGAATCGGCAAGAATTCCCAGGATGGCAAGCCGGCTCCCTCTGCCGAGGGAATTTCCCCGCCGCTTTCAAACCGGCGGCCAGCGCGCAGAGCTTTTCGCATTTTGCCTCCGCCTGTCCGCTGCGGATGGCGAGGATGTGGCTGAGCATCTGCAGCGTGTCCTTATCCGCCTTGAGCTTGCCGTTGAGAAACGCATAGATCTCCTCCGCTTCCGCATAGACAGAGGAGGCATCCCTCCCGGATACGGCCATCAGGGCGGCAAAGGGCAGATCGTTTTCGGAGGTCAGCCAGGGATGCGCCTCCTTCATCTCCTTATAAATCTGCTTTGTCTTGTCCGCCATTCCCTCGGAGCTGCTCTGCTCCGCGAGGATCATGGCGGCGAGAACGGTCTGCTCTCCGCTGAAGAAGGTTTTGATACGCTGATATTCTCTCTCCAGACGCTCAAAGTAGAGCGCGGGATCGTCGGCAAGCGCCATTTTGCAGCGCACCAGAAGCTCATCCGAACCGCGGAAATTGGAGAAGATGCCCGCCTTGCTTTTCAGCAGCTTTTTGCACGCCTGCACCCTGTCCATGTCCGGCGCTGTGTCTGCCGCGAGATAGATCCCGGCACAGGCCAGGACCATTTCCTGAAACTCCATCTTGTTGCCCGCCGCCAGAATCCGATAGTTTTCTGCGAGACTCCGGCATTTGCTTTCAATTTTTTGATCCACTGTTTTCATCTTTCCTGTCAATATGATTCTTGTACTGATTTTCATTAAAGCGTGGACAATGTCTTCTTTATATGCGTTGTATTGAGGATCGGTATTATAGCGCCGCATGGCGCGTTGAAAATCGTATGAGACGTCAGCTGCGTCAGCGACTTCATCCCGCCTTCGCGGCATCTTTTCCATAAACAGTGTCTGCTAATTATGGAAAAACAGTATTACTCCAAACGGAGAATATCGTCGAACGGGATCGTGATCCCGCTGCGCATTTCCAGATTGCCGAGGGTTTCGTCGACCTTCTTCGCGGCTCCGGTGACGGTCTTATACGCGCCGCCCGCTTTCCGGCTGTCGGGGACAAAGTAAGTCACGCTGACCTGCGGGTCGGTTTTCAGCCTGGCCTGCAGCGTGAGAAGCTGTCTGCCGATCGCTTCCTTCCGCTCCTCCGACAGCTCTCGTTTCGTATCTGTCAGGCGGGCGGTCTCCACGATGGCCGCGTCGTAGCCGGTCAGGGCGGCAAAGGGGGAGAACTGGGCCGCCCGGGCGATCATCGGCATATGCGGCCGCTCCGCAGACACATGATGCGGCAGATGGATGATGTCGTCGTATTCGTGGGAAATCTCCATTATGCTTTGTGCCCTCCGATCTGCCTGTTCCGGTCACGCCCGGTCGCGCCGTCCTCATAGCTTGTCCCGTGGAGGATGGCGTTTTTCCCGTATCGCTTCTTGATGGACAGCATGGCCTGCTGCAGCCGCGCCTCCCTGTCCCGGTCGGCCTCTTCTTTTTCCCGCTTTTCTCTCTCGGCGTCAAGATCCGCAAAGAGATCCATCTGCTCAAACTGCGGCTCTGCCTTTGCTGCCGCGGCGTCTGTAATGTGGTTTGCCGCCACATACATCCGCCGGACCGGCAGCTTTCTGTCGACAATGCGGTCATAGAGCCGCATGGCGGCCTCCATGATCCGCTTCGTGGAAGAGCTCATCTGCCCGATATTTTCGGAACCCTGGGCCATTTTCGGCATCTTCCGCCCGTACCAGTCCGTCTGGACTTCTCCTTTATAATCCGGGGTCAGGCTCTCAATGTCATACCCGACCGTGAGGACGATCTGATCCGTCATAAGCCCCTTGTCCACCAGATCCAGCACCAGGCCGTCTGTCATCTCCCGGACGATCATGCGGGCCTTGTCAAAGGGATAGGGCTCCGGCAGGACCTGCCCGACGCTGACGCTGCTGCTCTCCGGCTTAAAGGCCTTGATGTGCCGGATATCACAGGGCTCCCAACCCCAGGCGTGGTCGATCAGCAGCTCCGCGTTCACACCGAAAAGCCGGTACAGGAGCGCTTCGTTTTTATAATCGTTGGGCCCGCCGACGGAGCAGCGGGCAACGTCGCCCATGGTGTACATCCCGTTGTCGGCGAGCTTTTTCGCAATGCCCCTGCCGACGCGCCAGAAGTCCGTGATCGGCTTGTGCGCCCACAGGTACTTCCGATAGGTCATCTCGTCCAGCTCGGCGATGCGTACGCCGTCCCTGTCCGCGGGGGTGTGCTTTGCCCAGATATCCATGGCGACCTTGCAGAGATAGAGATTGGGGCCGATGCCCGCCGTTGCGGTGATGCCGGTGTTTTTCAGCACGTCCCGGATCATCAGCTTGGCAAAATTATGGGCGGTCATGCCGTTGGTTTTCAGGTAATCCGTCGCGTCGATGAACACCTCATCGATGGAGTAGACATGGATATCCTCCGGGGCTGCGTATTTCAGGTAAATGTTATAGATCTGCGTGCTGTAGTCCATGTAATACGCCATGCGGGGCGTGGCGACAATATAGTCGAGCTCCAGGGCCGGATCGTTTTTGAGCTCCACGGCGTCGGAGGACTTGCCTTTGAAGGTATGGCCAGGCGCCTTCGCCCGGCGTTGGGCATTCACACGCTTTACCTGCTGCAAGACCTCAAAAAGGCGGGCCCGCCCGGAGATCCCGCAGGCTTTCAGCGACGGGGAAACCGCGAGACAGATCGTCTTATCCGTGCGGCTTTGATCCGCAACGACCAGGTTGGTCGTGAGCGGGTCCTTCCCAAGCTCCCTGCACTCAACGGAGGCATAGAAGCTCTTGAGATCGATTGCGATATAGGTTTTCTCCGGCATCCGTGCCCACCGCCTTTCTGATAACAGGCAATAAGAATTGGAAATCTTCCGCTTGCGCCGGGCGATCAGGTCAGGCTGCCGGCGGACAAAGTCTCCTCTGCCGCGGTCATGATGGCCTCGGCGTCGGCTCCGTATATATCCAGCCCGTCAGCTTCCGTTTTCCTGACATCCTGAATACCAAAGTAATTCTGCGCCAGCGCTTTCACATAGCCGAAGCCGTATTCTTCCGGGACAAAAAAGCCTCCGGCCGTCGTCACATAGAAAAGCCGCGCTGCTCTGCACAGGCTGACCGGGACGCCCTCCTCCGAATATTTGAAGGTGATCCCCACGACGGTGATCTGCTCCAGATACTGCTTCAGCATGGCCGGAAAAGAAAGATCCCAATACGGGGCCGCGATCACAATGATTTCCGCTTCGGCAAATTGACGCGCAAGGTCAAACAAAGCGTTTTGAAATTCGCCTTTTGCAATCAGTTGGTCGCGCAGCTGGAGATACGCTTCATTGACGGCAGGGAAAGCGATCTCTTCCAGCCGGATTTCTGTAAACGGCCTGTCCAGCTTCGAGAGCAACGTTTCCGCCAATCTCCGTGTTCTGGAATCTTTTCGTACACACGCATTCACATAAAGGATAGGCCTGTCCATAAGAAGCCTCCGTAAATTCCGAATTGTCACGCTGTCCGCGCTATGACAGTATTAAAGATTATACCAGACTTCTCATTCCGAGACAATAACCCGGTTCAAGTTCTCTGCGGCGCGTCGGCGAGGGCAAAGAGTCAAAAAACAGAGCGGCCGAAGCCGCTCTGTTTTTTTCATGGAAGCAAGGGATTATGCTGCGGCAGCCAGACTGCCCGCGGCATAGGCCGCTGCGTTCTGACCGGCGATGCGGCCGAAGATCGTGAAGTCGGCCACGGCGTTGCCGCCCAGGCGGTTGTTGCCGTGCACGCCGCCGGTGACTTCGCCGGCTGCGAAGAGGCCGGGGATCACGTCGCCATTGGTGTTGATGACCTCAGCGTTGTCGTTGATCTTGATGCCGCCCATGGTGTGGTGGACGCCGGGCTGGACCTTGATGGCGTAGAAGGGAGCCTGATCGAGGGGATTGGCGAAGGAGACGCGGCCGAAGTCCGGGTCCTCCTTGGCCTCCACGCAGGCGTTCCACTTGGCCATGGTGTCGGCCAGCGCGTCGGCGGGGGCGCCGATGGCCGCGGCCAGCTCTTCCCAGGTCTCGCCGCTCGCGGCGTAGCCCTTGTTGATGTAGCCCTGGATAA
Organism: uncultured Clostridia bacterium; assembly: GCA_946184165.1. Taxonomy (GTDB): domain Bacteria; phylum Bacillota; class Clostridia; order Oscillospirales; family Oscillospiraceae; genus Limivicinus. The sequence goes on from CAMHEN010000091.1 coordinate 7,732, forward strand.
CGTTGGAGGCGTCGGACATGCGGCTGTCGACGATCAGCCAGGCGTAGCCGCCGGTCTGCTCAAACTCGGCAGCGCTGACCTTGTCGCGGGTGGAGACTTCGTCGAAGAAGCGCAGGCCTTCCTGGTTGACCAGAATGGCGCCGTCGCCGCGCAGACCCTCGGTGATGAGGACGGCGCTGGTACCCTCGACGTGGACGGTCGGGTGGAGCTGGATCTCAGCCAAGTCCACAGTGTCCGCGCCGACGGACTGGGCCATCTGGATGCCCTGACCCTGGATGCCGGGGGCGTTGGTGGTGATGAAGCCGTCAAGCTCGGGGCGGATGGAGGCGATCATATCGTTGTTCGCGCCGAAGCCGCCGGAGGCGATGACGACAGACTTGGAGAAGATGGTGTAGATTGCGTCGGCGCTCTCGGCGACAACGCCGCAGGCGGTGCCGTTTTCATCGACGATGATCTTCATGGCCGGGGTGTCGGTCATAAGCTCAATACCGCGCTTTGTGAGGTTCTCCTGCAGGAGGGGAACGACGTAGGCGCCTACGGAGAGGGTCTTGCCGTTTTCATCCACGGGGCGGTGGATACGCTTGACGGAAGCGCCGCCGAAAGCCGCCACATTGTGCAGGATGATGGCGGGATCGAGAGAGTCGAGCCAGTCGATGGCGCCGGCGCTCTCTTCGACGAGCTTCTTGACGAGAGCGGGATCGTTCTTGCCGCCGCCGCCGATGAGGGTGTCGAGCTGGAAGAGCTCTTCGGTGTCAAAGTAGCCCTGGGGATCGGCCTGGTAGGCGGCCCACTGCTCCTCGACGATCTTGCCGAGCTCCTGAATGCGCTCGTTGTCGGGGTAGTTGGCGACCTTCTTCAGCGTGGCTTCCACGCCGGCCGCCTCTTTGAACTCGTTCTGATTGCGCCACTCGGTGGGGCCGGCGTTCATGCCGCCGGTGGAGCGGACGGAGTTGCCGCCGGGCATGGAGGTGCTCTCGAGTACGATGACCTTCGCGCCGGCGTCGGTGGCGGTGATGGCGGCGGTCATGCCCGCGCCGCCCGCGCCGATGACGACCACGTCGCAGGCAAGCTCGATCTCGGCCTTCTCAGCGGGCTCGGCGTCCACGGGGACCGCGCCCTGGTAGTTCGCGGGATCAAAGCCCATGGCCGCAAGCGCCTCGGCAACGGCGGTCTTGATGGCAGTGCTGGTGACGGTGGCGCCGGAGATACCGTCGACTTCGATGGAGTTGGCCTCGACCATGGCGCCGGGGATCTTGTCCACAGCAACGGAGCCGATGCCCGGGGTCTCGTTCTGCTCAAGGACGTTGACTGCGTAGATGGTGCTCTCGTCGGCTGTGACCTCGACGACGACCGGGCCGTCGATGCCGATGCCGGAGCCGGTAGCGGTCTGCGTGTCAGCATAGGCCGGGACCGCGAGTGCCAGCAGCATCACGGCGGCCAGCAGCAGGGACAGGAATTTCTTCATAGTGTACCTCCTTTAATAGTCGGGTCTCTTTCACCCCTGCAAAAAGTTTAACATTGCCGGGGCGTGCTTGTCAATGAAATGCTCAGGAAAAATATGGGCAAATCACCGCTCCCGGATAATCTTCACGCACTCGATCACACTCATGACCATGAGGGGAAGGAAGATCATGGAGGAATACTCGTTGAAGGCGAAGGGCTTGCGGATGATGCCGGAGATGAAGAGGCTGAATACAAACAGCACGAAGAGCCCATAGTAGGGGATGGACGCCATGCGCCGGATCTTACCGCCGGTGAGAAATTCCAGATCCTCGGTGAAGACCTTGCAGTCGGAATCCAGCGTTCCGGTCATGAAAAGGATGCCGGAGATGATGAAGATGACGCAGGGGATAAAGGACGCGATGTTCTGCGCGAGGTTGAAGTGCACGATCACATCCTGGTACATCCACGACACCGACATCCAGACGAAGGCCAGCACCGTCGGCAGAATCATGGTGCCCGCGATATACTCCTTCATGGTGCGGCCCTTGGAGATGTGGGCCAGCCACCGGGACACCGTCGGCGTCCAGGAGAGGAACCAGAAGATCCAGCTCGCCGCCGTGGCGCCGCAGAAGTACTCCCGCCAGAAAGCGCCGGTGATGCGGCCGGTGATGGGGCTGAAGGCAAAGTCTGTGAGCGGCGTGGACAAAACCGCGAGGAAGGCAAAGAAGAACACCAGAAACGCCAGCTTCGACATGCCCTTGAGGAGGTTGTTGCGCGCCGAGATCATGGCCACCATGACCGTGATGGCCGCGAGCATGAACTTGAGGCCGGGGAAGCTGAGGCCGATGAAACGGGCGACGGTATTCATGCCGGTCCAGAGGGAGATGGACATGCCGAGCACCGTGGAGAGCATGGCGG
>CAMHEN010000092.1 GCA_946184165.1 uncultured Clostridia bacterium
GAAGTAGTCTCAGACGAGCATCTTTCATCCATCGACTATCGCATTAACCGTCGCCACAGCAGCCTGCAGAAAGTAACTGAAAACTCCGTTGATTGGGATCGCATAATCGAACACGCGAAGTCTTCTGTCCGTTGCAAGGTAGAGCACCCATTCCACACAGTCAAATGTCTGTTCGGCTACAAGAAGGTAGCTTACCGTGGCTTGGCAAAGAATGAGAATCGCTTGTATGCGCTCTTTACCAGCGCTAATCTCTACGCCTTAGCGAGCAGAGGCCGCAGCCTGGCTGCTGCCTGGTAGGGGCGTATTGCGCCCTTTTTCGTAAAAACGCATAAGTCTTCCACAACATAACGTCAATTTCGGGGCTTTATACTCTGCCTCATGGCCTGTTTCCTTTGAAAATTGCTCGACAGTCCCTTTCGCGTGAGCATAGACCGATTTATTCAGCGTTTCCTTAAGTCTCATCATGACTTTACTTTTATTGCAAAAAGAGGTAAACTATTAAAAATAAGTAAAAGGGGAGATGCAGACTGCATAACAGTATTTTTAAGACTTCATGGTGCGTCGGGAGAAGCGCGGCCTTCTGCATCTCACTCGCCCTGCTCATGTCCCTGCTGCTGAGCGGCATGGCCCACGCTACGGAGATCACAGTCTATGAGGCGGAGGATGCCCTCCTGCTTGGCAGCAATGAGATCGTTAGCGACGGCGATGCCTCCGGCGGAAAAGCGGTAGGCAGCTTTTCCGAGGAGAACGACTGCGTGGCCTTCCTGATAACGGTACCGGAGAACGGTTTTTATGACCTCAGCTTTACCTGTAAGGGGATCGGCGGAGAAAAGTACAATTACGTGTTTGTCGACGGTACGCAGATCGGTGAATTTCGCAGCGGGAAGGATACCTATGCTGTCGACACCCTGCAAAAGACGGAGCTTGCCGCCGGCGCACATGAGGTGCGCGTTCAGGAGGGCTGGGGCTGGTTTTATCTGGACTGCTTCACTGTCACCCAGTCGAGCGCCATGCCCGACAGCGTCTATACAGTGAAACAGGAGCTCTCAAATCCCAGCGCCACCGAGGAGACCAAGGCGCTGTACCGTTTCCTGTGCGATTGCTACGGAAAATACACGCTGTCCGGCCAGTATGCGCCGGACGGGCTTCACAGCGCGGAGCTGAAGGCCATCCATGACGTGACCGGGAAATATCCCGCGCTTCTGGGCCTGGACATGGCAAACTATACGCCGAGCCGTCACGCCTTTGCGGATGTCGTCGGTGAGACGGTGGATCATGCCATCGAGTTTCACAAGCAGGGCGGCATCGTCACTTTCTCCTGGCATTGGAGCGCGCCGCCCAATACCGTACTTCCCAAAGGCCAGGGCGTGAGCGAAATCCCCTGGTGGCACGGTTACCTTGCGGGGAACACTACTTTTCACCTGGGCCGTGTTATGAACGGAGAGGATCCGGATGGAAAGATGGCGCTGCTGCAGGATATCCACGCTATCGCAACCGAGCTTAAGCGCCTGGAGGAGGAGGGCGTGCCGGTACTGTGGCGCCCGCTCCATGAGGCGGCGGGCGGCTGGTTCTGGTGGGGCTCCGACGGACCGGACGCTTATAAGCAGTTCTGGATCTATCTCTACAAAACCCTCACCGATGTCTATCACTGCAATAACCTTATCTGGGTCTGCAACTGCCAGGACCCGGCCTGGTATCCCGGGGATGAATATGTGGACATCGTCGGCGTGGATATCTACGCCAATCCCCGCCAGTACAGTCCGCAGACCAGCAGCTTTGCCGATCTCACCGAGTACCCCGGCACACGGAAAATCGTGACGCTGTCGGAAAACGGCGTCGTGCCGGATATCGAACAGTGCCTGCGTGCCAATGTCCACTGGTCGTGGTTTTGCACTTGGAACGAAGAATACGTGGTCCGCGACGGGGCCTATTCCTCGGAGTACACCGAGGCATCGATGCTGCAGAAGGTCTATGAAAGCGATGCTGTCCTCACGCTCGATGAGCTGCCCGCTCTGATGGACCAGAGCGGCACAGATTCCTAAATCACCTGAAGGAGGCTACTGCCCGTGAAAGGAAAGAAATGGACGATCCTGCCTGTATTGCTTGGCATGATTCTGCAGCTCGGCGCTTTTCAGCCCGCCTTTGCCGAAGAGACTTCCGCTGAGGCAGACAGACATTTTGAAAACACGGCCAAGGTCCTGTTCTATGATGAACGGGGCGGTCTCCCGCCGAAGGAGTTTGTCATTGAGATCCGGGAGAACATGGAGGGCAGCGGCACGCCTTCACCGGAAAATCCCCGCACCATCAGCGGCTACCGGGCCTGCAATATCATGCACATCGGCGACGACAACGCCGAGCCCACGGTCATTACCATGGAGTTTCCCGAAGAGGCCGGCATCGTTCTGGGCGGCACCTATGACGCCGTCAACGGCCGCCTCAGCGTCAACCGCGCCGGAAAGCTCGTGCAGGGGCCGGAGGATATCGCTTTCTTCAACGCCGAGCGCCGTCTTGTGACCATCAATCTCCCCGGCATAAGCGCCAGATCGTTGAACACGGATGAGGAGCTGGCTACTCTTCTTTGCGATCACTTCTATACGCTGGAGACCGCGGCGACCTGGGATGACCACGACCTGTTCATTTCCAAGACGAGCGGCGGCATCGACGTCTGCCTCAAGAACGAGGCGGTGTTTCACTCCAGGGAGTCCATCGAGGCCTGGTTCCGGGAAAACCCCGTCATGATCAGCTATGAGCTTGAGGAGCCCCAGGAGTATTACATGGATTGCTGCCCGTTTTTAAGCGATCAGGGCGCCAACATCCTGTGGGCGGATACGGGAAAAATCAAGAGCTTTACCTGCCGCAATGCGCAGGAGCTCCATGAGGTGATCCGCCCGACGCTCCGTATCCTGGCCTTCGGCAATTCCTTTACCTACAGCACGCTCAACTACATGCCGGTGATCCTGGAAGAACTCATGCCGGAGACGGAGATCGTCATGGGCATTTGCTATGACGGCGGCTGCTCCTTTGCCCGACACCTGGCAAAATATAAGGGCGGGGACGAAGAGCTGAATATCCCCGCGGAATATGAGTGCTACAGCGAATATCGCACAACGGTGAGCAAATGGGTCAGCGCGACCGAGCCCTACACCCCTCAGCGGGCACTGAACCGCTATGAGTGGGACATCATTGTTTTGCAGCAGAGCGTGGAAAACCTCCACGATTTTGACGGCCTTTGCCAATTTGCCGGACTCATCACCGACAGCCTCACCCACCCGGCCCTGATGGTATACAATCTGACCCAGGCCCGAAGCCCCGGCGATCCGTGGCTTGACAAGTGGATGGAGGGCGAAACCGCGGTTGACCGTTCCAACACGCACTATCGAATGATCGCGGACTACGCGCGCCGCGCACTGGAGACTCCTTACATCAGCGCCGTCCTGCCGAGCGGCACAGCCGTACAGAATCTGCGCACCTGTACCTTCGCCGCCGCCACAGGCGACAGCGGCTACTTCTCCAAGGACACAAGCGGGCATCTGCAGGGCGGCATCGGCCCCCTCACCGCGAGCTACGCTGCGGCCTGCCGTATCGCCGAGCTCTGCCGGGAGCTGCCGAAGCTCTACGGTGTGCAGCTCACCCCGACGGACGAATGGGAAGCGGCAAAGGAATTTCCCAACTGGCAGGGCAACGGCCCCTGTGTGGGCGTGACGCCTGAAAACATGCAGCTTGCAAGAAAGGCCGCCATGCTGGCGCTGAAGAACCCCTTCGAGCTCTCCGACTGCACAGTCTGGGAACACAACATGCCGAGCGCTGCCGTGCCCGCCGCGTAGCGATTACAAAATTCAGAGAGGACTATCCATGAATATCGTGCTCTTATCCGGCGGCTCCGGCAAGCGCCTGTGGCCGCTGTCAAACGAAGTGCGCTCCAAGCAGTTTATCAAGATCTTTCACAAACAGGATGCCGCGGCAGGTGATCCCGATCCCTATGAATCCATGGTCCAGCGGGTGTACCGTCAGATCCTAAGCGTGGACCCGGACGCCTCTGTGACCATCGCGACGTCCAAATCCCAGGTCTCCGCCATCTACAACCAGATCGGCTCGGAAGTGGGCATCTCTGTCGAGCCCTGCCGCCGCGACACTTTTCCCGCTATCGCCCTGGCCACGGCTTATCTGCATGACGTGATCGGACTCAGTGAGGACGACGCGGTGGTGGTCTGCCCGGTGGACCCCTATGTGGACGCCGACTATTTCCGTTGCGTCAGAGACCTGTACGAGGCTGCCCGAGAGGGGAAGAACAACCTCACCCTCATGGGCATTGCGCCGACTTACCCTTCAGAGAAATACGGCTACATCAAGCCCGACGGCAAAGGCGGCTACACCTTCACCGAAAAGCCCATGAAGGAAAAGGCCGAAGAGTACATCAAGGCGGGCGCTCTCTGGAACGGCGGCGTCTTTGCCTACAGGCTCTCCTATGTGCTGGATAAATCCCGTGCGCTTCTGGGCACGGCGGAGTATGCCGCGCTTTTCCACGACTACGCTTCCCTCAGAAAAATCTCCTTCGACTATGCGGTCGTGGAGCAGGAGACGGATATCGAGGTCTTGCGCTATGCCGGGACCTGGAAGGATATCGGCACCTGGAACACCTTCACTGAGGCCATGGAGGACGAGGTGATCGGCCGCGGCATGATCGGCGACGGGTGCGAAGGGGTACACATCGTGAACAATCTGAACGTGCCTATCCTCGCCATGGGGCTTAAGGACACAGTGATCGCCGCCGGGCCTGACGGCATCCTTGTTTCCGCTCAGGACGCGGCAGACGGGATCAAACCCTATGTGGATAAACTCAGCCAGCAGATCATGTTCGCAGAAAAGAGCTGGGGCCGCTATCATGTGCTGGATGTGCAGGAGAAGTCCATGACCATCCTTGCCACTCTCAACCCCGGCCAGCACATGAGCTACCACAGCCATGAGCACCGGGATGAGGTCTGGACCGTCATACGCGGCAACGGCACAACTGTTGTTGACGGAATGGAGCAGCATGTCCGCGCGGGCGACGTGATCACCATGGCGGCGGGCACCCGGCATACCGTGACTGCCGGGGAAGACGGTCTGCAGCTCATTGAGGTTCAGATCGGCGAGGACATCAGCGCCGCCGACAAACATAAATACGAACGATGAATATCCCTTTATTGCTTGAGCCCGCCGCCAAGGATTATCTTTGGGGCGGCTCAAGATTAAATGACGATTTCGGCAAGAACATCGACCTGAGCCCTCTGGCGGAGACCTGGGAGTGCAGCACCCACCCGGACGGGGAATCCCGTGTGGAAGGGGAGCCCCTGAGCCGGGTCCTTGCCCGTCATCCGGAATGGCTGGGAACCCATCCGCTTAAGACCATGGGGGGCAGACCGGAGTTGCCTATCCTCATCAAGCTTATCGACGCGCGGCAGGATCTCTCTGTCCAGGTCCACCCGGACGACGCTTACGCCCTCAAGCACGAAGGCAGCCTCGGCAAGACCGAGATGTGGTATGTCCTGGCAGCCCAGCCGGGGGCAAAGCTGGTCTATGGCTTTGACCAGAATGTGAGCGAGCGACAGGTACGCCGGGCGATCAAAAACGGAAAGCTCGACATGCTCTTAAACCACGTCGCGGTAGAGAAGGACGATCTGTTCTATATCGAGGCGGGGACCGTCCACGCCCTCGGCGCGGGCTGTCTCATTGCCGAAATCCAGGAGAGCTCCAACCTTACCTACCGTCTTTACGACTATGACCGCGTGGGGCGGGACGGAAAGAAGCGCGAGCTGCACATCGACAAAGCCATGCAGGTCCTGCGCTTCCGGTCCTCGGCGGTGCCGCGCCAGCCCATGCGCCTGCTGCGCTATCGCGGCGGCTGGGCGTCGGAGCTTCTGACCCGCTGCAAGTATTTTCAGGTGGAACGCGTCCTGCTCAATACCGAGATCCATCGGGAGCTCGTTTGCTTTCAGACCGGACCCAACTCCTTCCATGCCCTCTTGTGTGTGGACGGCTGCGGCAGCATCAGCGGCGAGGGCTTTATGCTGAACTTTTTCAAGGGCGACTGCATCTTTGTCCCGGCGGAGAGTATCCCACTGAGACTGCACGGCAAGGCACAGCTATTGGATGTAAGCTGCTGACGCAGTCGTTTCAATGAAATGTCCTTATGGCATTTCATTGAAACGAGGAGGATACTCGCGCTTATCGCAGCGGGCCAAAGCCCGCTTTGGTCGGCGCGAGGCCTCGCTTAGCTCGGCTCAGGGTGTTTTTGACGAGGCAAAGCCTCGTCAAAAACGGATTTGTAATTGTTTTTCGCCTTGCGAGGCAAAAAATCAGAGGGAAGATTCCCCCGGTGGAGAAATGTCCGCGCAGCGGACAAAAGGAGGGAGGAAAGCCCTCTGAGCTCCCCAATTGGTTTTTGCCGAATAACCTTATGGCATAGAAGGGAACAAGCTATGGATTACAAAAAAGAATATGAACGCTGGCTTACGGAGGTCAGCGATACGGAGCTTTTGGACGAGCTCAGGAATATGACGGACGCCCAGATCGAGGACGCCTTTTACCGTCCCCTCGCTTTCGGCACCGGCGGCCTTCGCGGCACGCTCGGCGCGGGTACAAACCGCATGAACATTTATGTGGTGGCCAGGGCGAGCCTGGGCCTTGCACACTATATCGGCAGGGACGGCAGCGTGGTCATCGGCTATGACAGCCGCCTGAAGAGCGATGTTTTCGCCCGCACCGCCGCCTGCGTCTTTGCGGCTTTCGGCGTCAGAGTGCATCTCTGGCCGGAGCTCCTGCCGGTCCCCACCGTATCCTTCGCGGTGCGGCATCTGGGAGCGTCGGCGGGCGTCATGATCACCGCAAGCCACAATCCTGCCCGGTATAACGGCTACAAGGTTTATGGCCCGGACGGCTGCCAGATCACCACCGAGGCGGCTGCCTTGATCCTCAATGAGATTGAAAAGCTCGACCTTTTCCGCGATGCCTGCTCCGTACCCTTCGAGCAGGGGCTTGCAAACGGCAGCATCGAGTACATCGACGGCAGCGTGCTCACAGCCTTTCTTAAAGAGGTCAAAAAGCAGAGCGTCCTTTTTGGGGACGAGATCGACCGCAATGTCGCCATCGTCTATTCGCCGCTCAACGGCACCGGTCTCAAGCCCGTGACGCGGGTACTGTCGGAGGCGGGCTTTCAGAACATCACCGTCGTCGAAGAGCAGCGCGAGCCGGACGGCCATTTCCCCACCTGCCCTTACCCGAACCCCGAAATCCGCGAGGCCATGGAGCTGGGCCTTCAGTACTGTGAGCGCGTGGGGGCGGACCTGCTGCTTGCCACCGACCCGGATTGCGACCGCTGCGGCATCGCCGTGCGAGCTCCCGACGGAAGCTATCAGCTCCTTTCCGGCAATGAGGTGGGTCTGCTGCTTCTGGACTACATCTGCGCCCAGCGTGTAAAGCACGGCAAAATGCCGGCTCACCCCACCTTTGTCAAGACCATCGTGACGATGGACCTTGCCGAAAGGATCGCCGAACACTATGGTGTGAAGACGGTGAACGTCCTCACAGGCTTCAAGTTCATCGGTGAAGTCATCGGAAAAATGGAGGATGAGCGGGACTACATCTGCGGCTTTGAGGAGAGCTACGGCTATCTCACCGGCAGCTATGTCCGCGACAAGGACGGCGTGGACGCTGCTTTCATGATCTGCGAGATGTTTGCCTTTTATAAAACCCGCGGCGTGAGCCTGCTTGAAAAGCTTAATGAGCTCTATACACAGTACGGCTGCTGCCTCAACACACTGCACTCCTACACCTTCCCGGGCAGTGCCGGGATGCAGAAGATGGGGGAGATCATGGCGGAGCTTCACCGCGGCCTCGACAGCGTCGGCGGCGAAAAGGTCACGCGCACCGAGGACTACAGCGTGGGCTTAAACGGCCTGCCAAAGTCCGATGTGCTCAAGTTTTATCTTGATAACGGCTCGGTGGTGGTCCGCCCTTCGGGCACCGAACCCAAGCTCAAGACTTATATCTCCGTCACGGCGGAAAACTTTGATCAGGCGAAAGAGATCGAACAGACCATCGCCGCCGACCTGGAGCAGCGCTTCTGACAACGCGCATCCATGGAACATAACAAACATATCTGATGGGAAAACAGCGGAGGACAATCTGCCGGCGATGTAGTACAATATTCCTGTAATCGCTGTTGGTTTTAAGAGGATTTGACCAATCGTGCGATGCGGTTTCGCAACGGACGAAACAGCAGAAGGAGGGGCTTTTCGTGCTGACGATCGACAAACTGAACCGCTACGGCGCCAAGACGGACGAGGGCATGGCGCGCTGCCTGAACAATGAAGCCATCTATTTCCGCCTGATCGGCATGGCGGTGGGGGATGCCGCCTTCGAAAAACTGGAGGACGGAATCAAAAACGGGGATCTGGACGAAGCCTTTGCTGCGGCGCACGCTCTCAAGGGCGCACTGGGCAACCTGGCGCTTGAGCCGATGTACCGCCCGGTAATGGAGCTGACAGAGCTCCTGCGCCACAAGACCCCCGGCGATTACGAGGCATATCTGCAGACGATCATGACGCAGCGCGAGACGCTGCAGGTACTCATGCAAGACTGATATCACTTCCGGCACAATACTTGAAGCGTCCATGAAAGGCGGCTGAAGGCATGGGACGGACCTGGTTGGAACACAGAGACTTTTCTGATCTGCGCGAGGAAGTGAATAGGGAAAACCGCGAGGCGCTGCATATGTTTGCCGTCGCGGGGAACCCGCTCGGCCTCATCAACTTCACGGCCCAGCAAGTGGTCGTCGGCACTGTCAGAATGGAAAGCCTCGGCCTGCTGCCGGTGGCGTATTCGCTGCTACTGCTCGCTGCCGAGCACTGGCTGATTCCGGAGGAGTATCCCCATTCGACCCTCGCGCTGTATCTGGCCCAGGCCCCGATCCTGCTGCTTGCGGTCATGCTCGGCACAGTCTGGGATCCCAATCACCAGGCCATGACCATCCTGCTGTGCCTTCTGGTCATGCCCGTTTTTCTCATGGACAGGCCCCTGCGCATCGCTTTGTGGCTGGGCTTCTGGTCTGCGTTTTTTGCCGCCGCCTGTATATGCGGGTCTGGTCGTGTGTGAGCCGGCTGCCTTCGATGTGATTGGAGTTGTAGGTCATATCGACCTGCAGCTTGTGATAGATACCTCCTCGCAGCTGCATTTTCCGTTCCGCCTGCAGCCGCTCCAACAGCGTTTTCGGCAGGGTCTGCCGCTTGTTGATCCGCGCCGGCCGCTCGGCGTCCTCGGGGATCTACCAGGTTTTCCCCTTGAGGACCGCGCCTGGAATACGGTTATGGGCACAGTAGTTCCGAACCGTGCGCTCCGCTATGTCCCACTTTGCCGCACATTCGGCAACAGAGATCAAATTCATGCAAACCACCTCGCATTGAGTATATACCATTACCGGCAAGAAATAAACGAGATTTCACAATTTGAGAAATTTCTTGCCGATAAGAATGGATAACACCATAAGAATACCCAGGTATTCCGCAGCGGAGCGGGAAACCTGGGTATCTGCACATTTATTCCAATAGTTTGTTCCTGAATTCGGCAAGCATCGATTCCGGGATCTGCAGACCACAGGTCAGGTAAGACTCGGAACTGCCGTAGGCATCATCGATTGCGCGGAAGGCGGATTCCATGTATTTCGGCAGCGCAAGAAAGACATCCCTGGCTGCCGCTGCGGCCGGCTCGGGACGGCCGGAGCGAAGGGCCCGGCGATAGAGCGCATCTGCCTGCACGATAAACTCATCTGCGTTCACCGCATAGTCCTTGATAATCTCCTCGCGGCTCACGCCAAGCGCGGAGAGAACCAGCGAAGACACGATGCCGCAGCGGT
>CAMHEN010000093.1 GCA_946184165.1 uncultured Clostridia bacterium
AACCGCCGTCTGAAAAGACTTGAATTTCAAGGCTTTTCAGATATCAGCATTTTGCCTCAGGCAAAATGCTCGGCGGCAAAGCGCAGTCAAAAAAGCCCCCAAAAGGACTTTTTTGACAAGCTGCAGCGCCCGGTCTTTGACCGGGCGCCGATCTTTCTGTCAGGTCGGGACGATATAGACAAGCTCCGGGGGATTAAAGAGGCGCGGCACGATCTGGCAGTTGGCGAGGCCGCGGCTCACCACGAGACGGCCGTCGGTGACGCCGCTTGTGAGCTTCGGGAAAATCCCCTGCCCAGGGGAAAACAAGCCCTGCCCGAAGAGTCGGATCTGCCCGCCGTGGGCGTGGCCGCTGAGAATGAGCTCAATGCCGCGCGCCCGGAGATACCGGGGGTAATACTCCGGGTGATGGCAGAGGAGAACGTGATAGCCGGGTTCGGCGCAGAAGGCGTCCAGCCAGTCGAGAAGGGGCGGTGTGTCGCCGATGGCAAAGGTCCTCTTATTCGCCTCCTCCATCGAGAAGCCCTCCTTCCGCAGAAGCCGGCAGGCGCTGACGCGGGCGGAGGTCAGGCCCCCGATGACAAGCTGCGCTCCGGCAAGCTGCCGTGTCACAAAGGCGTCGTCCAGGAGCCGGGCGCCTGTCTCCTCCAGGAGCGCGATATCCTCCTCCGTCACGAGCCACTCGTGGTTTCCCAGGGAGACAAAGCAGGGAGAGAGTGCGGCACAGGCCCGAAAGAAGGGCAGCACGCCGGCCTCCCGGATCTTAGGCCCGCCGCGGGCCGGCCGGGCATAGAGGAAGTCCCCCGCGGCGCAGATGAGGTCGGGGCGGTTTTGCCGGAGGGAATCCAGCACGCGGTCATAGGGCCGCTCGTGCAGATCGGTCACGAGGGCGATGCGGAGCGGACAGCCCGCGACCGGATAAAAGCTCTCCTGCATGGCGGCCTCCTTTCTGTACTTTCGGTTTTTCTTATGCCTGCGGCGCGGCCTCCAGACCGACCTGAGAGCTTGTTCAATGTGCAGGCCATAAGGCCTTGCAGGGGCCGATGAGGGCGTCAGCCCCTGCAAAGCGGATTTTAACATCGTCATTATTGCTTTATACTGATATTCATTAAAAAGCAGACGACGGCTTCTTTTTATAGCGCCGCATAGCGCGCTGAAAACCGTATGAGACGTCAGCTGTGTCAGCAACTGTATGCCGCCTTCGCGGTATCTTTCAGAGCGAGGGCCTGTGCGTCGAGTCCGGACGACTCCCCCTGATCAGAATTCGGCCCCTGTGTTTTAAGGCGGAAGGGGCTGCAGCTCCGTTTACTGCAGCCCCTGATTGTTTGCTGTGGCTTTAATCCCAGTCCTTCTCGAACTTGAGAATGGATCCGGTCTCGGCGTCAATGTCATACTCGAATTCGAGGTTACCCTGGTAGAACTTGATCTCCCAGACCTTTCTTCCGTGCTCGTAATCCATCTCCGCCTTCTTCACAAAGTCGATCTGCTCCTTTTTGAGCTGCGCGTGCTCCAGCGCCTTGGCCAGGGCCTCATCCTGCGTGAGGGTGCCGCCCGCGATCTGTTCCAGCTCCGTATCGTTGAGCTTATTGAAGTTTGTCATTTTTGTTTTCTCCTTTTCAGATTATTTCTTTTTGTTTTTCTGTCAGGATCATAGCACAGAAACAGTCACAAAAGCGTCACACGGAGGAAAGATGCGTCACTTTCCGTCGGAGATGAAGACAAAGCCGTTATCCGCCGTGCAGAGATACTCCGCGAGGCTGTTGGACGGAGCGAAGATGGTCAGGTTCCTGCAGCCTTCAAAGGCTGTCGGGCTGATCCTGGTGTCGGCGGAGAGAATGTGGATCTGCTTGAGGCCGGTGCAGTTTTTGAACGCGTCGGCCTTGATCCATGTGCAGCTTGCCGGGACCTCCACAGACTTCACCGGGGTACCCTCAAAGGCGCCCTCGCCGATCTCTGTTGTCCCGGCGGGCAGCCTGAGATCAATGGACTGCGGCGCCCAGCCGGCCATCAGGGTCATCCCTTGGGTGACCGGAGCGTTGAAATCCCAGAGCTTTCCGCCATAAAACCAGCCGAGGAAGGCGGCGTCCTGCAGGGTGGGGACGGATGCCGGGTGCGGGACCCGATCGCCGCAGGCAAGGCCCGTCGCATCTGGGAAGCTGCCGGTGCCGCCGTTGACGTTGAAGGAGACGGTGATCGTCGGGCCCTCCGCCACGGTGATCTCGGCGTCGGGGCTGGCGTAATGGTTCTGATCGCCCGCCATGCGCACGAGGTAGGTCCCCGGCTTGACTGTGACCCGGTCTGCGTAGGCCAGCGCGTATACGCCGTCGCCGCTCTTTTCACGGTATTCCATCTTGCGGGCCGTGAGGCCCTGGATCTGGCCGTCCCCGGAATTGCGCCATGTTTCGCTGACAGCCGTGAGCTTGGTCGGATCGGGCGCCGCCTGGGCGGCCTTGTCGATGATGACCTGCTTGCTGCCGCTGACGGCGCTGGTGCCGTTTGTCACGTAAAAGTATACTGTGTGGGTGCCTGCGCTTGCCGGAAGATTCTTGAGCACCGTCATGCCGTCGGTCTGATAGTTCTCCGCCGTCAGGGGCGTCGTCGTGCTGTAATAAGCAGTGGCTCCCTGGGGGACGGTCAGATCAATATTGAAGCCCGTGTAGGTGGCTTCATCGCTGAAGACGCCGTACTTGTCCTTGGCGATGACGACAAAGGCGTCGGCGGTTACGGTGTATTTGCCTTCACGCACCGTGAGCTGATAGTTTGGGTTCTCGCCGCTCACGCTCACAAGGACCCGGTAGCTGCCCACATGATCCTTGTCCGCGTTGGTAGAGACGGCGATCTCAATGCCGTCGAGGGTCTCCTCTGCAGGAAGCCCGCTCACGGTCCAGCCGAGCTCCGAGAGCGCCGTGCCGACCTGCGAGGCCGTATCGTTGCCCGAAATCGTGATGGGCCGTTTTTGAATGGCGGCATCCACAAAGGCGAGCTCCGTGCTCTCATCGTCCGCGAGCTTGTAATAGATCCGGTAGCTGCCGGCGTCTTTGGCCGTCGGGACCGCCTCGCTCCATGCGCCGCTCTCGCCGAGGCGGTAGAGCATCGTCCCCTCGCTGGCGCCGCCGGTGGTGATCAGGCTCTGTTCCTTGCCGTTATAGACAAGGTCCTTGACAGGGGCCGGGGACGTGACATAGGAGGAGGTCACCTTGACAGAGGCCCGGGCCGACACGGACGCGAGCCCGTCGACCAGGAAAACGTCGTATATCACATTCCCGTTGACAGCGGGAAGCGCTGGGCTCTGCAGCGTGTTGTCCTCGTTGGCGCTGATCGTATAGCTCTGTACGGGCTCCGTATCGCCGGACTGATAAACCTGCAGGAAGTAGCGCACGAACAGGGCGTCGGGGTCCGCCGTTTTGGCATGGACCGTCCAGGGCACTGTCATGCCGCCCACGCCGTACTGTACCGCCGGGGAAACGCTGATCTCGCTGCAGGCGGCATGCCGCCACACATTCCTTCCTGCGCTCTCGGTAAAGGCCGCGTTATAGACCTGGGTGAAGCCGGCCGTATCAGTCAGGCTGCCCTCGCCGTCCTGGTTTGCCTCCAGGATCACCTTGCGTGCCAGGGCGCCGTCGTTGTGCATATCTCCAAAGGTGTAGATGCCGTCCAGGTCAATGCTGCCGCTGTTTGTGAGCAGGCCAAAATTGTCGAGGACCACATAAACCATTTTCTCTGCCTCGGCGGGAAACGTCAGGATGCCGGTCTGACCGTTCGCAACAATCTCCGCCTGTGCGGCGATGATGCTGCCGGCGTTGTTCATTGTGGCGCCCCGGTGGTTTGTAACGGAGATAGAGACGGGATGCTCAAAGCCGATGCGCTGCTCCAGAATGAGCGTCGACCAGGACGCCTGGTATGGGATGACGGCTTCATCCACCGCGCAGAGATACATATTGCCGCCCGCGGCATTCTCCAGGGTACCGTAGTTATCCAAGAGGCCCGGCACCAGCACAAGATCACCGTTGTTGATGAAGACGGCGTTTGTGTTCTGCTCCTCGCCGTTGAAGAAGTAGCCCATACGGACGCCATCCTGGGTCACATCGTCCTTCCAGGCAACCTGAATGCCGCCGTGGTAGGTAAAGCGGCCCTTGTCCGGGTCGTTGGAAGTGATGGTATCGTTGTAATACCCGTTGTTCTCAAGCGTACCGAGATTATACAGTCCGCCGTAGGCGATAAGGCAGCCGTTGTTCGTGAGTCTGCCGCCGGCTTCAATGTGCAGCTCCGCGGCTTTTATGTCCCGGATCACGGGGTTCGCCGGATCGACGGGCTTGCCTTCGGTGCCCTCGATGGAGATTACGCCGTTGTTGATGACCTCACCGCCGTCGGCAATGGTAATGAGACCCACATCATAGTCCGGCGCCGTCGAGGAGCCGTCCGTGGGAGCAACGGAGGCGGCGTCATACTCCACCTCCACCTGGCAGGTCTCGTCAATGATGAGGGTGCCGCCCGCCTCGATGGACATGCGTGCGTTGTTGCCCACGGCAAGCTCCGCGCCGGTGGTGTTGAAGCTGTCCATCACCTTCAGCGTTCCGTTTCTCACCGTGAGGGCTGCCGCGCCCGTCTGCTGGTGGTTTGAGATCTGAATGTCGAAGCTGTTGACGTCGAAGATCACATAGCGCCCGCCGTCAATGAGCAGTCCCTCCAGGACCGGCACCTCGCAGATCATCTTAATGGGCGAATTGTTGTACCAGCCTATCGCCTTGCGCAGAGACCAGAACTCCCGGGGCGCGTTATCATCGTTCATGATCTCGATCTCCAGGTCGTTGCCCTTGATGGTGTAGCTTGTGACCTGTGCGCCGGACGCCTTGCTCTCGTCATAGAACTTTGCCATGACCTGCTCGGCATGGGTGGGCGTCGTGGTGCTCTGGTTGTTGGGATCATAGTCGAGGGACGGATTATAGTCCGGGGTCTTGTCGATATAGAACTTGAGGGCAAAGTCCGCGCTCTGAGCTCCGGGCGCGGTGCTGCCGGTATCTGCTCCCGCGACGAGAGTACCGGAGGAGTATACGATCAGGTCCACATAGGGGGTGGAGGTGTCGTTGCCCTCCTTGTCTTTCATGGAGACGGCACCGTTATCAATGGCGTAGACCGCCGACATGTTGCCCAGAGCCTCCGAGAAGCTGCCCTTTCCGACGGCGGCGTCAAACTTTTCATAGCGCAGCAGAGGCATAAGGGCCTTGTTGCCCTCCTGCTTTACATGCAGGTAGCTGCCCGCCGGAGCATCCTTGATGAGATCGCTCACATCCACACGAATGAGGACATAGCTCCCGTCAAAGCCGGACATCTTCCGGTGCCAGCTTCCGTCCGGGCCCTGCTCATTGATGATGCTGTAACGGAAATAGCTGTAGGGAGGGTAGAGCGCCCCGCCTGCAATCTGCGTAAATTCCGTGGGGCCGGTCTTTACCTCATAGGGAACCGCCGCGCCCATAATAATGGCCGGGGACTCCGTCGTGGGTGCGTTGAGCGTATTTTTATCAAGACTGGGAATGCCGATGGTGGCGCCGCTGTCGCCGGGTACTGCCTTTACGTAGTACACGCCGGGATAGGCGCTGCAGTCTTTCAGCTCTGCCTCACGGGTATACCCGGCGGCATGGGCGGGCGCCGGATGGAACACCAGGCACACGGCCAGGGCCAGCAGCACAAGAAACATACTGACTGCGGATTATCTTGCTTTTGTCATAAGCTCACGCCTCAAGCGGTCGTTCATTTCAAGGTTTATCACGCGGTATACAGCGCCGTGTTCACGGCGCTCAGGCAGACTTCCCGGGCGGGTCTTTTTTTGGACGGACAATTTCATAAACCATTTTTGTAAAATAATTTGCTTTAAGAAAAATTATACATCTAAAAGAATATTTTTACAAGCAAAACTTGCGATATGTTCGGAAGCTTGCGGTGTGTTCGGAAGCGTTTTTATTTTCCTATCCTTCTGCGGCATACACTTGCTGACGCAACTGACGTGTCATACGGTTTTCAACGCGCCATAAGGAGCTATAAAAAGTAGACGGTGTCTGTTTTTTAATGAAAACCAATATAGAACAGAAACGGGAGTCTCACAGGAGACTCCCGTTTCTGAGACTGTCAAAAAACCTTGCGGCAGTGTACGATCATAGAGCCGCAAGGGAGCTCGAGGGGAAGATTCCCCCGGCGGGGGAAATGTCAGCGAAGCTGACAAAAGGGGCGTGGACCAAGGCCCGCCTCGAATACAATAAACCGCCGTCTGAAAAGACTTGAATTTCAAGGCTTTTCAGATATCAGCATTTTGCCTCGAGCAAAATGCTCGGCGGCAAAGCGCAGTCAAAGAAGTCCTAAAAAGGACTTTTTTGACAAGCTGAGAAACGGGAGTCTCACAGGAGACTCCCGTTTCTTACGTGGTGCACCAGAGCAATCCAAATCCGAACCGGTTTCCCAATCAGACGCGAGCCCAGCTTCAGCGGGTCGCGTCTGAAAAGGAAAAACAAGGTCGCCGGTCGATGTGGCAGTGCTTGTGCTGCCACATGACCTTGCGGCCTTGTTTTGACGTGGTGCACCGGGGCAATCCAAATCCGAACCAGGGACGGAGGCGCGCTGGGTAAGCGCGCACTCCATATCGCTAAAATTTATAGTTTTAGTGCCGTCCTTGTAATTGCATGAGATTACGATCTTGTCATTGAAAACATACACCGCGTTCAGAAATACGTCAATAAGTGTTTTTCGCTGCTCCGGCTTGGCTATATCGAGAGCCCGGAAGCGGTGCAGGAAGAAGCAGACTTGCTCTTCGCTGACGCGGGGCTTCGTCAGCTTCTCCAGTGCGATCTTGGTTTCAAGCTCGTCGCGGGCGGCCTCCAGCTCCTCCAATCTGGTCTTTGTGGATTTCGTCAGAATTCCTTGCTGGATCGCGTTGAGCAGATTGCTGATGCCGGTGTTGGCCTCCTGAAGCTGCTGCTCATACATCGGCAGCGCTGTGCTCTCCTGATCCTGCAAGGCCAGTACCATAGAGGTAATTGCGTCGATCGTGCGGTCATCAGCCAGCATATCTATGATGGAATCCAACACCAGGTTTTCAAGCCAGACCTTGCGCACAGGCTTGCACTCACAGGCAGTGCGCTTCTTTTTTACAGATACGCACTTGTAATAGTGGTGGACTTCACCCGTGCGGCTTGTGCCGCTCTCACCGCAGAGATACGCTCCGCAGTAGCCGCAGAAAATCTTGGTGGTAAGCAGATAGTCGTCCTCGGCCTTGTGACGGGCCGGGGCCTTTTTATTGCCCGCCAGTTTTTCCTGCACACGGTTGAACAAGTCCAGCGGTACGATAGCAGGGATACCGTCCGGGATCACGGTGTCCCTGAAAGCAAACTCCCCGATATAACGCCGATTGTTGAGAAGATGCTGGATGGAGCTGTAGGTGATTGGATTGCCTCTGGTATTCTTTACACCCTCTGCATTGAGCCAGTCCCGCAGCTCTGTCATAGTAGCTCCGCTGTCATACCGCTTGAATACTTCGAGAATATAGGGCGCGGTGATGGGGTCGATCTGAAAATGCTGTTCGTTGTCGATCACATATCCGATCGGGATCGTTCCGCCATTGAATTTGCATTTCAACGCATTGTCTGTCATGCCGCGGACGACCTTTTCAGCCAAATCCGCCGAGTAGTATTCTGCGTAGCCCTCCAAAACAGATTCGAGGATAATGCCCTCCGCGCCTTCGGAAATGACTTCGGTTGCGGATACAACCTTGACGCCATTCTTTTTCAGCAGCGATTTATACCGAGCGCTGTCATAACGGTTACGGGCAAAGCGGTCCAGCTTCCACACGATCACCATGTCAAACAGCTTCCTGCCGCTGTCCTTGATCATGTTCTGAAACTCCGGGCGATTGTCTGTCTTGGCGGAAAATGCGCGGTCAATGTAGTGACGCAGGATCGTGATTCCGTTCTTCTCCGCAAAGGCGGTACACTCGCGGATCTGGCCCTCTATGCTCTCTTCCCGCTGGTTGTCGGAGGAATAGCGGGCATAGATGACAGCTTTCACTTCTTCTCCTCCGTCATCATCTTCAACAGGGACGCGCGCAATTCTCTGTTAGCCCTCGTCCCCGGCTCAAAGCACATCTCCACGAATTTCATCATGTTGGGATCAAGACGGGGCTTGTACTTGTACATCTTCCCCTGAGGCTTATCCGTGCGGCCGAAGATGTAGTCCATCGACACATCGAAGAAATCTCCGAACCAGAGAAGCGTCTCCGGCGTGGGGTTGGAAAAGCCGCTCTCATAGCGGTTCAGACTGGACTGCTGAATCCCGATCAGCTTCGCCAGTTTGTTCTGTGAAATCCCCGCTTCCTCGCGAAGCTTCTTCATCCGTTCACCGACGATCTTCATGTCATGTTCTCTCCCCTCTATCATCAAATTTTCTAATGTGAGATTAACATAACTTATACGGATTTGCAAGCCCTTTTTCATAGTTTTCTTATTGGGCATCAATGTCTCCTTTCTGTTCTTGCCGCGCTTTCCATTCGGCAAATTCTTTTTGCCCCTCCTCGCTTTCAAACAGAGCCAATATGTCCGGCAAAATGCAGCGGGCAATCTTCTCGATTTCGTAGTCGGGCAGGTCGCTGTGGTTAATGGGTTTCTTTTTTCTGGGCATGGTTCTCCTTTCGATTTTCGTTGATTTCCTGCGCACGCTGCTGGCGCAGGATTGTGTCTAATTTGGATTTGATGCTGTAGAGTTCTTTCAACTCTGCGCGGATCGGCTTCAGTTTTTCAGATTCAGCTGCATAGCTTTCACTCAATTCTGTGAGTTCCTTCTTCCACTCAGATAGCGGAATCTTGTGATCCGGTGAAACAGCATCCAGCTTTCGCTTTGCCAGATAGAACAGCCGCAGCTCGCTTTCATGTTCGGCATAAAATGCGTCCCGCTTCTTTTTGAATTTGATTGTGTTCAGCTCATCATATAGCGGCCTTAAGCGTTTGAAGTCATCGACATAGCGAATCAGATTCTGAAGCTCTTTCATGCGTGAAGATTTTGCTTTCAGCTCGGCGGTCATTGTGTTGGACTTGTCCTGAAAACTGCGCAGGTAGTTTTCAAAATCTGCCAGTGTCACGAGCCTGCGCTCATAAAGCATATTGAAAATCTGCGCGTAGTCTTGAAGATTTTTGACCTTCGCTCTGTTCGACCAGGCACCGGAATTGCGCTGTTCCAAATACTGATTGAGAATTGTAATCAGGTTCGGTGACTGCCTGGCAGCCTGCTCTTCCTTTTCGATCTGTGCCTTTGCTTCCTGGATGGTCTTCCATAGTTCTTTGATCCTTCTTGCAATCTCTCGCAGCTTTTGATTTGTGGCACGAATGAGACGATTCAGATTCCCCTTGTCAGTCTTGATGCCGCGCGCCTCCATCTGCCGAACTGCCGGGCCTTCATGGACGGTTGGAATCTGCTCAATGCCTTGTCGCTTATAGGAACGATGATCAATTCTCACATCCAAATGTTTTTCCTCAAATTTCGCGTTGCAGCAATCAGCCCACGCTTTGCGCCATGCCTCCAGCCTTTCGGGACTGCCCCAATCGGTCGTGGGGACGGCGTTAAATTCATAATCGCCTTTACCGTTCGGGATGCGATTTCCATGCTCGTCCAGAATGTATTCTCGCCGCTGCTTTGCGCCCCAGCTTCCGTCAGGATTAAGAGGCCGGATCGGACACATCACATGAAAGTGTGGATTCTCAATTCCGTTTTCGC
>CAMHEN010000094.1 GCA_946184165.1 uncultured Clostridia bacterium
ATAATACTATACAAAAAACCGAGAGGCGGGTCCGCAGCATGTGCGGACCCGCCTCTCGTTATTCTTCCGGTCAGGAAACCAGCTTTCGCAGCACGGGCAGCTTTTTCAAAACCCGGGTGATCGCAAAGGACGGCAGCAGGAAACCCAGCGTGCACGCGGGATAGAGCCACAGAGCGCTGTGGGCCCTGAAGTCGAAGTTCGATCCCCGCAGTATCTCCATGAAGATCGGGTGCATCAGATAGATCCCCAGCGTATAGCCCGACAGCTCGTGCAGCAGTCCCGCGGTCCCGGGGGAGAGGGACAGGGCACGGCGGCAGAGGGAAAACACGCAGGCCGCGCACACAGCGGCGGGGAGCATGAGAAAGCCGTAGGCCACATCGACGGCGTGACCGGCGGCGAGGGCATAGCGGCGGTTCAGCCACGCGAAGGCCAGCAGCGACGCGAGCGCCGCAAGCACCAGAAGCCGCTCTCCGCGGCGGGAGAGGGGCCGTGTCTCCAGAAGCCAGCCCAGCAGGAAGTAGATCAGATACCGCAGATCGGAAAGGCGCCAGGGGGCGAGGAAGACCGCAAGGAGATGCGGTTTCTGCGGCAGGGGCTCCAGCGTGGAGAGCAGCACCACCGGCACGCACAGGAGCAGAACGCCCCGCCGGGCCAGCGCCATGTCCCCGTGGAGAAAACCGTGCAGCAGGGGCAGGGCGAAATAGCACATGACAAGGGCGGGCAGGAACCACTCGTGATAATACCCCGCGAGGATCAGCCCGACGAGATCTCCCTCCGCGGACCAGACGTGGAAAAACAGCGCGTCGAGGCCGTAACAGATGGCGGACCAGAGATAGAACAGCAGGGCGAAGCGGCCGATGCGCCGAAGGTGCCGTCCGAAATCCATCGTGTCCCGCCCCAGGAGCAGGGCCCCGCTGATCATAAAGAACAGGGGAACGCAGCAGCGGTAGGCGAGGCTGAGAAAGTTCCAGACCGCCCAGACCGGAGAGGCGGGGTTAAAATCCCAGAAGAGCTGGGCGGCGTGCGCCGTCACCACCGTGAAGCATGACAGGACCCGGCAGAGGTCAAGATTCGCTTTTCGCATGGCATTCACCGCCCTCATGAGAAGCGGACGACGATCACGTCGCCGAATTTCCGGACCGAACCCGGGCAGGGATAGACGGGCATCGCGGCAAGCTCCGCGCTGTCCCGGATCGCGGCCGTGTCCGCCTCATCCGCAAAGGGGATGTCGCAGCCCAGATAATTGCGGATCAGCGGCTCCGCCTGCCGCACGTCCAGGATGTTGACGCCCGGCAGCGTAAAGCGGGAGAAGTCGAACCGGGGCGAAAAGTCCGTCCGCAGGGCCGGCGCTTCGCCGACGATGGCGAGACGGCTGTTTTCGTCGAAGCCCTCGAGCGAGCAGACGCGGGTGATGACCGAGGTATAGAGCGCCCGGGCGTTTTGATATTGAAGATACGCGTGCAGACTCACCGCGTTTGCAAAGTAGACGTTGTTCACAAGGATCACCGCGAGGGCCGCGGCGGCGGCCGCCCGGGGGAGTCTGAGCTCCGCTCCGTCCAGCAGCACGGCGCACAGCACGTACAGGCAGGCGAAGGGGTAGAGGGCGAGGGCGTGGATATAGGCGTTGTCCGCGAGCAGATACAGGCAGTAGCAGCTCAGCGGGAAGAGCGCGAGACAGAGGGCGAGCAGCGCGATGCGCCCCGCGTTCCATCTCCCCCGCAGCCGGAGCAGGGCCGCCGCGGCGCAGGAGAGCAGCAGAAGAGCGTGGAAGACACAGGACGCCGGGGAGTTCACATACGCGAAGTAGCCCCGGAAGAGGGTCTTGAGCCAGGCGCTGCAGGCCACCGCTATGCGCAGCGGCAGACTCTGCCGGGTGTTCACGGCCTCCTCCAGAAGCGGAAGCTGAAGAAGGCGGGAGAAGACCAGGATCGCAAGGCCGTAGAAGGCGAGGGACGCGAGCAGCATCGCGAGCAGGCGGAACCCCCCGGCCAGGACCCGGCGGGGGCTTTCCTCCGTACAGACGAGGGCGCGGATCATCCAGATCACACAGAAGCCGGAGGCGAAGGCAAAGTAGCCCTGATAGATGCTGCAGGAGAAGGCGATCAGCAGGGGAGCGGCGAGCCATCTGCCCCGCCGCCCGCCGAGGAAGAGGGCGAGCCCCGCCACCGTCAGCAGCAGGGCGAGGGCATAGGGCGCGGCGGTGAAGAGATAGCCCATGGTGCCGGTCTCCGCCGGAAAGCTGACAAAGACGCCGGCGAGCAGCACCTGCAGAACACGGCTTCGGATCTCAAAGATGCGGATCGTGACGCAGACGGCGAGCGCCAGGAACAAAAGACTCATGAGCCCGTAGATCCAGGGCATGGACACATCCGGCATCACAAGGCGCAGAAGCTCCAGCCCGTACCGGCCGGAGACCGACGTGGCCCCCTTGTTCCACATGTTGGGCAGATCGTCGTCAAAGGGGATCTTGTTTGTCAGCCAGAAGCCGTGGGCCGAAAGTCCGAAGACCAGCGCCGCGCAGAAGGGCAGGCGCACAGCCGCAAAGCGCGCGGACGGAATGTGAACTTCATGCATGGTTGCGAACAGCCTTTCCGAGAACAGGAGCCGCGGGCTCAGTCCTCCATCATCTCCAGCAGGGCGGCGTGCCGCTCCCTGATCGTGGCGAGAAGGGCGTCGTAATCGCCGGGGTTCTTGTGGCGCAGCTGCTCCGTGAGCGCCGTGACCGGAGCGAACAGCGGCTCCAGCGAAAGATTGCCGAGGGAGCCCTTGAGAGCGTGCGCGGCGCTGAAGGCGCCGTCCAGATCGCCGGCGGCGAAGCTGTCCTCCAAAAGACGGAAGTTCTTGTCGTTCGCCGCCATGCCGACAAGGCGCAGATACATCTTCTCGTTATTCATGCAGCGGGCGAGACCCTCGTCCACCTTCGCGCCGTACTGCCGCAGCTTTTCAATCGTGATCATAAAATACTCCTTTAATAGATACTGATAGATACTGCCTGTATTTTACTACAGCGCCGCCCCGCTTGTCCACAATAAAATCGATCAGGAAAACAGAGCAGATTTCCCATTTTGTGACAAATCCGGCCTTGCGGATATCTGTATGGTGTGATAAATTACAATTATAATAAAAGATATACACGGCGCAATCACTCTGGCATATCCGCCGCCCGGGCGTCTGCGGACTGTGTCCGATTACGGCTGCATACGAAGAGAATAACATCAGATAAGGAGAAGAACATGAAGACTGCGAAGCGCTTGATCCTGGCCCTGCTTCTCTGCATAGCCCTGCTGGCGGGCGTCCATTCGGCCGCCTACGCGGAAACCGTCGCCTCCGGCACCTGGGGAGACCTGATATGGGTGCTGGACGAGACGGGAACACTCACAATCTCCGGTGAGGGAGATATGAACGGTTTTACCTATAATTCCACTGACGCATGGCGCGGAAACAAAGAGGATATTCAATCTGTCGTTATCCAGCCCGGTGTGACCGACATCGGCGAAAATGCCTTCTACCGTTGCAGCGGACTGACGAGCGTGACGATCCCGGACAGCGTGACCAGCATCGGCGACTATGCCTTCTCCAACTGCAGCGGACTGACGAGTGTGACGATCCCTTCAAGCGTGACCAGCATCGGCAGCAATGCCTTCTACAACTGCAGCGGGCTGACGAGTGCAGGCCCGATTGGTTCTGGTTGCAATTATGAATTTGGCTGGACTACTAAAATTTCTGATCGCGCCTTCTCCGGCTGCAGTAATCTCCGGGATGTTTACCTTCCCGATACCATGACAGATATCGGAGCGCGGACCTTTTATAATTGCACATCACTTACGGCTTTTCACGTAGGGGACAACAATGCTGCCTTCTCAACGAGCGACGGAATTCTATTTTCAAAGGATGGACATACGTTGATTCGTTATCCCAGCGGAAAGAATGAATCGGAATATACAATCCCAGACGATGTAAATACATTAGCGGCCGATGCGTTTCAGGCGGCGAAGCTCTCATGGGTAAAGGTGCCGGAAGGAGTCAAGGTGCTCCCAGCATTTTGTTTTGTAGGCTGTACCAATCTACAGACGATTATTCTTCCCGATTCGCTCACCACTCTCCAAAATGAGTGTCTCTGGCGCATTGCTACGAGTGAGCTTACTATTCCAGCGGGCGTAACAGGTGTTGAAGGCCATTTTGCGGGCGGTGGCTTGGTGAATATCTATGTAGATGCAAACAATACCGCCTTTACCTCTGTTGACGGAGTCATGTTCAGCAAGGATTTGAAAACACTGATCGCCTTCCCGGAACGGAGACCCAATTATGTGATCCCAGAGGGGACAGAGGCAATTCGGTCGCACGCATTTGCTTTCAGTAATATTTTTAGCACAATTTATATTCCTTTGTCTGTGAAAGAGATTGGCTACTATTCTTTTTACAATAGTGGGAATTTGAGCGATGTTTACTATGAAGGGAGCTCATCCGATTGGGAGAACATCGCGATTGATACCGGAAACGACAGCTTGCTCCACGCTAGACTCCATTGCCTGCGTGACGAATATAAAAACCTTCTGGTTCTGCCGGACAATCTGACCAGGATCGAATCTCAGGCCTTTGTCGGCACCGGGGCTGATGCTGTTCGGATTCCAAAGGGCGTGACCGAAATTGCGCCGGATGCCTTTGACAGCGGCATTACGATCCTCGGCGACCCCGGCAGCGCGGCGGAGCGCTTTGCAGAGGCGAGAGGCTTCTCCTTCCTGCCCCTGTCCTGATCCCGGTCGGCCCATCCGCAAAAACCAAAACAAAAATGATCCCCGGCGGACATTCCGCCGGGGATCGTTCTCTTTGTTCCGTTCAGCCGGGGCAGGGGAGTGAAAGGCACCGTGTATCAGTCGAAGAGCTTGGGGTCCTCGCCGTAGAGGTTCTCGCCCGGCTCGCCCTCTTTGCAGAACCAGACGATCAGGAGGATCCAGCCCACCACGGGGATGAGACCGATGAAATACCAGCCGCCGCTCTTGCCGATGTCGTGCAGGCGCCGCCAGGCCACCGCAAGCCCGGGGACGAGCAGCGCGAGACTGATGAGCCCGCCGATGGTTGCGAAGATGCTCCAGCCGGTGATCTGGTTGAGCAGCGAGAACACGCCGGTGATGATGGACGTGCAGAGCGTGAAGCTCCAGTATTCGGCGCGCCGCGCCCGGCCCTTGAAGTCCGCGTACTTGCCGACCACACAACCCTTGGCGTAGTCAATGATTTTTTGGAAATCCATGCGAAAGCCCCCTTTTTTGAGATTGTTCGGAAATGCTGTTTACATAATACTACGTCCTTCGACATGCTGTCAAGCCTCTTTGAGAGAAAGCGGCAAAAAAGGAGAGGACCGGTCGGTCCTCTCCTTTGCTGTTATAAGCTGTTATAAGATCTTACTCCTCGGCGGTGAACTCGTCCTTGCCGACGCCGCAGAGTTCGCAGGTGAAATCGTCAGGCAGGTCTTCCCACTTGGTGCCCTGCTCGTCCTCGTCATAGACCCAGCCGCATACGTTGCAAACGTACTTCATTTGAATATTCTCCTTTCCTTGTAGGCTCCCTCTCTGAGGGAGCTGGCACCAGTGCGCACACTGGTGACTGAGGGAGCCTGTCGGTCAACGCACAGACCCCTTCCACCGCGAAAGCAGTAGAGGGAACAAACTTACAGACAAATACAATACGGTCGATCCCTCAGTCGCTTCGCGACAACTCCCTTTCGCAAAGGGAGCTTAAAAGGTTTTATGGGTATCGGCTTTACTCAGCAAACCGTCAAAGTGCGCGTTCCGTAGGGGTCGATCCCCAGATCGACCCGAAACGCCAGTACATTGTACAAGCCTCAGGGCTTCGGGCCGATGAAGGCATCGGCCCCTACGATGCAGATTTTTACGTTGTAAGTGTTGAACCTGCCTGTATTGCTGAGTTAAACCGATACGCACTAAAGGTTTTTCTTACTTAAAGTATCTCTCCAGCAGGCCCTTGAACGCCTTGCCGTGTCTCGCCTCGTCGCGGGCCATCTCATGGATGGTGTCGTGCAGGGCGTCGAGATTGTACTTCTTGCAGAGCTTGGCAAGATCGGTCTTGCCGGCGGTGGCGCCGTTCTCGGCCTCTACGCGCACGCGCAGGTTCTCCTTGGTGCTGTCGCACACGACCTCGCCCAGGAGCTCGGCAAACTTGGCGGCGTGCTCGGCCTCCTCAAGGCCGGCCTTCTTCCAGTACTCGCCGATCTCGGGATAGCCCTCGCGCTCGGCGACGCGCGCCATGGCGAGATACATGCCGACCTCGGAGCACTCGCCCTGGAAGTTGGAGCGCAGGCCAGCAATGATCTCCTCCTGCACCTCGGCGGGAACGTCCGCGCCGAAGACCTTGCCGACGCCGACCACATGCTCGGCGGCCCAGCTCATCTCACCGGCCTGCTCCACGAACTTGGAGCCGGGGACCTTGCAGACGGGGCAGAACTCGGGGGGCGTGTCGCCCTCATGTACGTAACCGCAGACAGAACATACCCATTTTTTCATTGATATTTCCTCCTATTGTAAAATGTCACAGACAATTTCTGTTGAACTTGTGTGCACTTTGAATAATACCATAAGCCCCGCGCCTTGTAAAGAAAATTTCATTCCGCCTCCACGAGCTCCGCGAGGGCGGGACCCGCGGCGCGGGCGAAGAGGCGGATGGCGGCGATGGCCTCCCGCAGGGTGTTGCCGCTGCTGCCTACCTCGAGGATCAGCGAGCCCTGGGTGAGCTGCTGGTTGTAGCGCTGCGGCACCAGAGCCACCGGACGCATGAGTGTGGGGAAGGCGCTGTTGACTGCGTTCTGCAGATACAGGGCGAGGGCGAGATTCGAGCGCCACCAGGGGTGCTCCAGGCCGCTCTCATCCGTCCCCACCAGCAGCATGATCTGGCTTGCCACGGTGCCCTCCTCCTCGGCCATGGTCTTGTAGACCACGCCGTTTGCGCCGAGGGCGTCCCGGTGTATGTCCAGCACGATCCGGATGCCGGGGCAGCTCTGGAGATACTGCTCGATCGCCTCGCCCGCCCGGGTGTAGGAGCCCGTGTAGCTCGGGTAGTCGTAGATGCCCCGGTCGTGGATAACGTTCAGGCCGTACTCCGTGAGAAGCTCCGTGAGCTCGTCGCCGATGCGCACTACATTGAACTGGGTGTCCTCGGTGCGGTTCGTGTCGCTCGCGGCGTAGCGGTCGAGTCCCGCCTGGGTGTAGGCCTCGCTCGCGTGGGTGTGGATGATGAGGATCTGCGGCTCATCGGCCGGCAGTGTGAGCCCCGGCCCCCCAGACAGGATCTCGGCGGCGTCCACCCAATAGCCGGTCTCGTTCTTGATGCGCATGCCGCCCTCGATGGTCGTCTCCAGCACCGGCTCCGGCGCCCGTGACGCGGGTCGGGGCGGGGGCGTCTCCGACAGGGCGGTCTCCGGCGTCGGCGGGGAGAGAGCGCTGCCCGCGGCAGCCTTGAGACTGCGGCGCGCAGGGCCGGACTCCGGCAGCAGACGGACGTTTCGCATCCGCTCCTCGGGCGGCCGCTCGGCCATCCGGGCGCTCAGTCCCCCGAACACGCCGCCCGCCGACAGAAGACAGACTCCCGCCAGTGTCAGCAGCTCCGCAACGCCCCTGGCAATCCTGTTCAATGCCCTCGCCTCCCGATGTGATCGTTCCCGTTCAGTCTATGCGCCGGAGGGCCAGACAAGAAATACCCGGGCAAAAAACGCATCCTTTTGCGCAAAACCGGGGAAATATCCGCATATGCCTGAAAATGCCGCTTGAAAAGCGATATCGGGGATGGTATACTGAATTGAGTTATGTAACCCTGACTGGTAAAGCCGACGCTTTTCCGGTGCATAAGAACGTGCGAAATCGCAGCCGCCTGCGCGGCAGCTTTCATGCACGGGCGATCCCCGGGGCGGCTTCCATTCCGTGCGGAGCGGCGGGGGATCACCTGACCAAGAGAAGGGGGGCAGACAATGGCTGAACGGTATACCCGGCTCTACAGCCTGCCGGAGGACCTCTACACGCCGGGCGCACCGCTGGTGATCGCGGCGGGCGCGCTGCTGGGGGATAACCAGAGCGGCCGCGTTCTGGCACAGCTCAAGCTGCGCAGCATCTCCGACAAAACCATCGTCTCCGCGGCGGTCCTCGTCATCGGCAGGAGCGCCGGGGGAGAGGAGCTCTGCCGGACCGAGCATGTCTATGAAGGGCTGAACGCCGGGCGGGACGCGCTCTTCGGCGCGAAGGAGGCGGTGCACCTGCCGAACAGAGCGGTGCGCGGCTTCACCGTGCAGCTTCTGGCCGTCGCCTTTGCCGACGGGAGCCGATGGCTCGGCAGCGGAGAGACGCTCAAATCTCTCCCCGCCCAGGCCAATCTGAACAAGCGCCTTTTCGACGCGGAGCTCATCCGCCAATATAAGCTCGAGACCACAAGCATGAGCCGCTTTGTCCCGGTGGAGGTACTGGATCTGTGGCTCTGCGCCTGCGGGGAGATCAACCACAGGGGGGAGATGTGCTGCTGCCGCTGCGGCCAGAGCTTTGAGCACTGCAGAGCCTCTCTGAACGTGGACAGGCTCCGGGCGAGCAAGTCCCTGCGTCTGAACGCCGCGGCGGCGCAGGCGGCCATCGAGGAAAAGAAAAAGCAGGAGTGGGGCAGGATGCTCCGGCGTGTACTGTATGTGCTGCTGCCCTTGATGCTGATCGCGGCGATCATCGCCGGGGTATGGGTGTTCACATCCCGCCGCGCCGCGATCTACGAGGAGGCGAGCCGCCTCTACAGCGCCGGAGAATATGCGGAGGCGGCCATTCGCTTCAGCAAGATCAGCCGCTTCATGAGCTACCGGGACGCGCGGGAGATGGCCGCGAAGGCGAAGAAGGCCGACGCGGAGATCGCCTCCTATGCCCGGGCCGGGAAGCTCCTGGAGAACGGGCGCTGGGACGATGCGCATGAGGCCTATCTCGAGCTGGGCGACTATCTCGACAGTGCGGATCTCGCCCGGGAGGCCCTGTACCGGAAGGGACTCGAACTGATCGACAACGGGCTCTATGCCGAGGCGAAGGAACAGTTTGAGGACCTCGTCGGCTACAAGGACACGGCCTCCATCCTCGCCGCCTTCCACAACCGGCGCCTGTCCGAGGAGATCAGCTTCAACCAGGAGTGCGGCGGCCCGCTGACCACGACCTACCGCTACGACGGCTTCGGCCGCATCTGTGAGAAGACGGAGCTCTTCTCCGCCTACGACGGCATGAGCGACCGTGTGTCGACCTACACCTACGCGGAGGACGGCAGCTACTCGGTCACGGAGGGGCAGGTGGAGATGCGCTACGACGCGGAGGGCTCTCTGCTCGGACAGGGGAATCTGCTCTCCTTCAGCTATGAGTATGAATACTATCCCGACGGCGGCATACGCTTCTGCATCGCCCGGGACGCCCAGACAAAGACCTATCGGGGCTCCACCGCCTATGACGAGCACGGCAGCGTGGCCGGCGTCCAGGACGGAGACGGCGCGATCGTGGCCATGATCAACGAGTATGTGGAGGACCGCCTCATCAAGCAGGAGCGCTACAACGAGGCGGGCGTGATGCTCAGCCGCACCACCTTCGAATACGACGAGCTGGGCATGTGCAAGCGGGCCACTTTCCTGACGCCCGGCGCGTCCATGACCATCACCGCGCTCTATACCAACGGCCCGGTCTACGCCCCCCTGGCCCAGGAGTGACTGACCCCTCCGCTTCGCTTCGCT
>CAMHEN010000095.1 GCA_946184165.1 uncultured Clostridia bacterium
ACATCTGCTTGGCAACCTCGGCGGAGCCGTTGGTGGAGTAGGCGTTCATGTTGCCTTCAAGGCCGTCGACAACACCCTGCTGCACGGCAGAGATGGTCTCGCCGAAGGGCAGGGGAACAGGCGTGCCGCCCATGGCGTTCATGAGGTTGATGTACATGGAGCTGTTGGGAACGCGGATCTTCATGCCCTTCAGATCCTCAGGCGTGGTGATGACCTTGTTGGTCTGCATGCATCTGAGGCCGACGTTGAAGTCAAGCGCGAGAACGTGGATGCCGTAGTTGTCCTCAATGTCCTGGCAGAGCGCCTTCACGAGGTCGGACTGGCAGACATAGGAGTACTCCTGGAGGTTGGAATACAGCATGGGGGCGATCAGGGCCTCAAAGTTGATGTTGTAGTCGGCGAGGTAGGAGGGGTCTTCGCAGGCGATCCAGTAAGAGCCGTCAACGACCTGCTGGAGATTATCCTTGTAGACGGCGAGCTGGCTGGAGCCGTAGGTCTGAATGTCAACGGCGCCATTGGTGCGCTCACGGATGCGGTCTGCAACCATTTCCATCTCAACAGTGAGCTGCTCGGTGGGAGCAAAAACGTGGCTGAGTTTGAAGACATACTTGTCTTCTTTCGCGGAAGCGCTGGGCGCGAACGCGAACATGGCAAACACCATGGTCAGCGTCAGGAGCAGTGCGATCATTTTTTTCATGTTGAGCTCTCCTTTATCATGATATAGATTCGTTTTCGGTCGCCGACAGCCCCTGTCGGTGCACCGATTCTCCATTTTTAAGTTACACCTGTTTGTGTAGAATTGTCAATAGCCGCCTTTTAAGATGCCTGTATTTTGGCAGCTTTCATAAAATCTGCACAATTTTTTTGGGTAAGTTATGCCCTTGACAGGCCCTTCGGCAAGTTCTCTCCCCGCGCCTTGCGCTTTCGGCGCGGGCGTGATACAATAAATAATAATTGTTCTCCGGGAGGTGGCAGGATGCCCGCCTATGAGGTTGAGATGCGGCACGACCGCAAGAGTCTCACAGATCTGGCCCACATGCAGTACGATCTCTTCTGCGGCCGCAACCGCATGGCGCGCGGGCTGCTCAGCGCGCTGCTCATTGTGATCGCTCTGCTCTACGGCGGCGGAAGCTGGTGGAGCCTGATGATCATCGCCTACGCCTGCTATCTTCTGACCAGCACCTACGCCGCCTCCAACCGCACGGCGCGGAGACTCGCCGACCAGCTTGAAGCTGCAGGGCAGCCCCTGCCCGCCTCCCGCTACGTGTTCGAGGAAAAGAAAATGCGCATCTTCAATCTCAGCGACGGGGAGGAGCTGGATGCGCTGCCCTATGGAGAGGTGGTCGGCCTCGGGGAGGATTACGACGCCTTCTACCTCTTTCGCAGTCAGTACGGCGGCTATCGCATCCCGAAGGCAGAGCTCGGGGGGAAGGAGAGTGCTTTCCGCCGCTTTGCGGAAGAGAAGACCGGCAAGCTCTTCATGCGCCGCGACACGCCCCTCAACCGCCTGCGCCAGTGGCTGCGGACGCGTGAGCGGGAGCCGATGCATCTTTGAATATTCCAAACGCATAGAATAAGGGTGATCCGAATGACAGAGTACACAGAAACCCAAAAACGCTGCTGGGCTGAGATCAGCCCCGAAAACCTCCTGCACAATGTGCGCGCTCTGCGCGCCGCCCTGCCGGAGGGCTGCCGTTTTCTCGGCGTGGTGAAGGCCGACGCATACGGCCACGGCGCCGTGGAGACGGCAAAG
The DNA here is from genome assembly GCA_946184165.1 of uncultured Clostridia bacterium. Classification (GTDB taxonomy): domain Bacteria; phylum Bacillota; class Clostridia; order Oscillospirales; family Oscillospiraceae; genus Limivicinus. Next base: position 1,754 of record CAMHEN010000095.1, read on the forward strand.
CTCCTGGAGGGGGCCGGCGCAGATTATCTCGCGGTGGCCTGTCTGGACGAGGCGCTGGAGCTGCGCGCCGCGGGCGTGACCATGCCGGTTTTGATCCTGGGCCACACCTCCGCCGCCTACACCGGGGCCCTGATCGAGCACGACATCACCCAGGCCGTGGCGGGGCCCGAGGAGGCAGAGGCCTTTTCAGCAGCCGCGCAGGAATACGGCGGCACGCTTCGGGTCCATATGGCGGTGGACACCGGTATGTCCCGGCTGGGCTTTCTCTGCACGGGCGGGGATTTCGACCGGGGCGTTTCGGAGCTTGCCCGCGCCTGCTCTCTCCCGGGCCTGGACGTGGAGGGCGTGTTCACCCACTTCGCCGTCTCCGACGAGCCGGGTGAGGAGAACGAGCGCTATACGCGAGAACAGTACCGCGTCTTCACCGCCGTGATCAAGGCAGCGGAAAGGCAGGGTGTACATTTTGCGATCCGCCATTGCATGAACTCCGGCGCACTGCTGCATTATCCCGAGTTTGCTCTCGACATGGCGCGGCCGGGTCTGTTGCTCTACGGCTACGGTGACACGGAGGGTAAGCTGGGGCTCCGACCCTGCATGCGCCTGATGACACGTCTGCTCACTGTCAAGACCCTCACCCCCGGCACGACCGTCAGCTACGGACGGCGTTTTACGGCGGAGCGGGAGACGCGCCTCGGCGTGCTCGGCATCGGCTATGCCGACGGGCTGCCCCGGCTCTGCTCCAACCGCTGCGCCTTCGCTCTCGGCGGGGGAACGGCGCCCCAGCGCGGCAGCATCTGCATGGACATGTGCATGGTCGATCTCACGGATCTCCCGGAGGCAAAGCCCGGGGACGAGGTGGAGATCTTCGGCCCCGCCGTCGATCTCAACGCCCTCGCAGCCGCGGCGCAGACCATTCCCTATGAGCTTCTGTGCGCGGTGTCCAAGCGCGTGCCCCGCGTGATAAAAACTTTTAAAGAGGATTCCGAATGAAAATTGTTGTTTTGGGCGGCGGCGTCAGCACTGAACGTCATGTCTCCCTGGTCACGGGCACCTCGGTGTGCAGGGCGCTGCGCGCGCTCGGCCACCGGGCGGTGTTTGCGGATCTCTACATGGGGCTGGAGGATTACGACGGCCCCCTCGAGGACGCCTTTGACGCGCCGGACGGTCTCACCGGCCAGGTCGCCATCGGCAAGACCGCGCCGGATCTCGAGGCGGTCAAGGCATCCCGCCGGGATCAGGGGCCGAGCCGCATCGGGAAAAACGTGCTAGAGCTCTGCCGCCTTGCCGACTGCGTGTTCCTCGGCCTCCACGGGGCCGACGGGGAGGACGGCAAGATCCAGGCCGCCCTGGACCTGCTGGGCGTGCCCTACACCGGCTCCGGTCCGCTCGCGAGCGCGATGGCTATGGACAAGGCCGTCGCGAAGCGCATGATGGAGGGCGCCGGCGTGCTGACGCCCCGCTGGCGGGAGCTCAGCTATACGGAGGAGGATATCCCCCGGCTCGCGCGGGAGCTGCCCGTGCCCTGCGCGGTGAAGGTGGTCAACGGCGGCTCCTCCCTCGGGGTGGCCCTGCCGGATACCCGGGAGGAGCTGGAGACGGCCCTGCGGGATCTGACGCGCTTTCACAGCCGCGTCATCGTGGAGGAGAAGATCCGCGGCCGGGAGATCACCCAGCCCATCCTGGACGGCCGCTACATGAACGCTATCGAGATCGTCCCGCCCGAGGGGACCTACTTTGACTATGTCGCCAAGTATCAGAGCGGCGCCGAGGGCGCACAGGAGATCTGCCCCGCCCGCATCACGGAGGCCGAGCGCGAAGCCGTGGGCGAGGCGGCCCTGAAGGTGCATGAGGCGCTGGGCCTCTCGGTCTACTCCCGGGTGGACTTCATTCTCGACCGGGAGGGCAGGCCCTGGTGCCTCGAGGTCAATACCCTGCCGGGCATGACGCCCAATTCGCTGATCCCCCGGGCGGCCGCCGCCGAGGGGATGAGCTTTGCCCAGCTCTGTGAAAAGATCGTACTCCTCTCCCTGGAGGAGAGAAAGAAATAGTCAATCGCGGACACGGTCCGCAATTGACCGAAGGAGACAGCGCTCTATGAAAAAAATCGTCGTCTTCGGCGGGGGCACGGGGCTCTCCTGCCTGCTTTCGGGGCTGAAGCTCTTTCCGGTGGACGTGACCACGGTCATCGCGGTCAGCGACAACGGCAGCAGCACCGGCGTGCTGAAAAAAGAACTGGATATTCCCGCCGTCGGCGACGTGGGCAAGGTGCTTATTTCCATGGCCAACGTGGACGAGGATTTTACGCGCCTGCTCCGCTACCGCTTCTCGCGGGACGGCAGCCTCTATAACCACCCGGTGCGCAACATCATGCTCGCCGCGCTCATCGACCTCAAGGGCAACCTAACCGAGGCCACGCGCTACATGTGCCGGCTTCTCAACGTCAAGGGCACGGTCCTGCCGCTGACCGAGGAAAAAGTGGAGCTGGTGGGGGAAACCGCAGAGAAAGGCCGGGAATTTTTCGGCCAGGTGGAGGTAAGCAACAATATCCGCAGCATCACACGCCTCAACTATGACCACGACGTGCATGTGGGGCAGGAGGTCGTGTCCCACATTCTGGACAGCGATCTCATCGTCTTCAGTCCCGGCAGCCTCTACACCAGCATCCTCCCACACCTCATTGCGGAGGAGGTAGTGGATGCCATCGGCCAAGCGGAGGCCCCGATCCTCTATGTCTGCAATTTCTTCACCCAGCCGGGGGAGACGGAGAACTACCGGGTCAGCGACCACCTGAAGGTCCTCAACCAGTATCTGGGGGAGCGCAGGGTAGACATCGTGCTGGCCAACAACGGGGCGATCGACCCCGCTGTGGCCGACGTGTACCTCACGCGGGAGAACAAGACCGCCGTCGAGCTGGACCGGGAAGCGGTTGCCGCCCTCGGCACACGGCTCATTGAGGACGATCTGGTCTGCGTCGAGGAAGGCAGCCTTCGTCACGACGCGATGCGCACCGCATTTCTGATTTTCTCGTACCTGATGGGGAAATAGCCATGCCCGGAACGCAGAGAAAAAAGCCCGCGCCGGAGCGGGAGACGCGCGGGAGCTTCAAGCTCGCCTTCTGCAGCCTGATGGCGGCGCTCGGTACGGGGCTCATGATGACGGGCGGCCTGATCCCGGTGCTGACCTACTGTTCTCCTCTGCTGGCGGGCGTTCTGCTGATCCCGGTGCTGCGGGAGTACGGGGCGAAGTGGGCCGTTCTTGTCTGGGCCGTGACAGCGTTCTTGTGCCTCATGCTCTGCACCGACAAGGAGGCAGCCTTCTTCTATCTGTTTCTGGGGTATTATCCGATTCTGAAAAGGGCCCTGGACCGCATCCGTCCGCGGGGGCTTTCGCTCGTCTGCAAGCTGCTGTTCTTTGCACTCTCCATCGGGGCCATGTATGCGCTCATCGCCTTCGTGTTCCGGCTCGATGTGGGCCTGGAGGAGCTGGAGAGCCTGGGCCGCTGGGCTGCCGCGGTGTTCTATGTCATGCTCACCGTGACCATGCTCATCTATGACCGCGCCCTCGGAAGTCTCGCCGTTCTCTATGAGTACCGCCTCCGCCCGAGGGTAAGGCGGATGAAGTGAAGAAACAAAACGCCGCCTGGAAAGGCGGCGTTTTTCGTTTATGTCCTGTGTTTTGCCGGGTCATCACTCGATCAGCTTCAAAAGATCCCTGTCCAGGTAGGTCCTGAATTTCGGCAGGTTGCAGCGCTCCGCCCGCTGCTCGGCAAGCGCGAGCATCAGGCCGTAGTAGTCCATGCCGGCCGCGTCCAGCTGCCGTCCCGTTTTCGGAAGCTCCCGCTCCAGGTAATCCCGCAGGCTCCCCTTTGAGGTGTCCGCGTGGTCGAGGATCCAGTCCAGGGCTTCCCGCTCGCTCATGCTGCGCTCGACACAGTAAAGCCGCCCGTGCATCCCGTACAGCATGCGCTGCGCGTCCCAGTAGCCGATGGCCATGTCGCGGCGGGCCTGCTCCGCGTCAAAGTTCAAGGCATGGCCGAGATCGGCATAGCTGCTGATGGTGATGATGTTCACGTCGTCCGGGATCCTGAAGTGCCGCTCGATGCCCATACCGGGGATGCGCACGGCGATGATGTCCTTGTACCCCGCCTCCACCAGCGCGTGCAGGGGAAGCGTGTCCGCGAAGCCGCCGTCCGCGTAGAACTTGCCGCCCAGCTTCTCCAGGCGGAAGCTCGGGTGGTAGGCCGAGGCCAGCAGCATGTCGCAGATCTGGTCCTCCGGCAGGTCGTTCACATGCACCTCGAGACTTTTGCGGTCCGTGAGGGAGACCGTGGAGATGTAAAAATCCACGTCGGAGGTCTTGATCCTGTGCTCATCGACGATCTCGCGCACCCAGGCCCGCAGGGGCGAGACGTCGAGACCGCGGTTGCGGATGAGCTCGAAGGCCTGAGGCAGCAGCTCCTGCCAGTCGTCAGGCTCCAGCTTCCCCTCCAGGACCTTTTTATACTCGTCCTCATCCAGGGAGCCCAGCTCGATGACCTGTGACGGGCGGATATTGCTCCAGATTTCCACCGCGCGGGACAGGTCGCGCATGGCCATCAGCGCCCCGTTCAGTGCGCCGACGGAAGTGCCGGACACCGCGTTATAGCGGACGCCCGCCTCGTCCAGCGCCTGCCAGACGCCAATCTCATAGGCACCCTTGGCCCCGCCGCCCTCGAGGGCGATGGCGTAGGTTTTGTTCAGGTCTAATGTAACGCGCATGTACAAAGCCTCCTAACTGTGTTGTTCGGCCCAGGCGGCGATGGCTTCCACAGTCTCTGCCTGCTGCCGGTCGGGGCTGATCGCGGCGGCGCCGTCTCCCGCCTGTTCGCCGTAGTTTCCGAAAGCCGCGTGATTGCCGCCGGAAATGACGATCTCCTCCACCGCGCCGTATCGGGACGCCTCCGATACTCTCTTCAGGTTCAGCACCCCGTCCTCCGAGCCGTAGATGATCAGCATCGGCTCATCCACCTCCCGGACCGGGTAGGCGGCGAGGAGGATCAGGCCCTTCAGTTCATGGTCCGCCGCATACTCCGCCGCCGCCACGCCGCCGAGGGAGTGACCGCCGACGTACCAGTTATCGTAGTCGTAGGCCTTGCGGACCTGTTCCGCGCGGCCGATCCCGAAGAACGCAAGGCGAAAGGGCACCTTCACGAGGAAGGCGTCCATCCCCCTCCCGGCGAGGGCGTGCAGGAGCGGCGCGTAGGCGGCAGCCTCCACCTTTCCGCCGGGGTAGAAGATATACGCGCTGTCCGAACCGGGGCCGTCAAAGAACCAGCCGAAATCCGTCTCCGCCACCGCCACGCTGTCGGACGCGAGCGCCCTGACCGCCTCCTCCTGCGCGCGGTAGTACCGCCCGGTGTACAGGAGAAAGGCCGCTGTCAGAAGCAACGGGACCGACAGCAGAATGATCCGTCGCGCTTTTTTCGATTTTCCCTTTGTCCTTCCCATGACACACTCCCGAAAAATCCGCGCCGCCCGGGCGCCGGTTTTTTCATTCTATCATATTCTTTCCCCGACCGCAATTCCCGGCCGGGGAAATCCTGCGGAAGGAACTGCAAATAATACTATTATCTGATTAAAAGATTTAATCAGATAAGCCGCGGTTCCCGCGGCATTTTCAGCGCAAAGGCGCTGAAAATGCGTCTCATACAGAACCTCTACGCACCTTACGGTGCTATAAAAACCTTTAAGAAATTAAAGGTTTTTATGAGGTTCTAGTATAAAAACGCCTCCTGCCGATCCGGGTCCCGATTCGAATCGACGGAAGACGTCTGCAGCCTGAAAGAAAAGACGTATGCGTTCCCTTGCCCCGCTTCCCCGGCAGCACGGCAGTACGGCGGAAGATCGCCTTTGCGCTGCCGCAAAGCGGGCGGAGGGGAAGAGGAAGCCAACAGGGTCAAAGCCGTTGTCATGTTTCAGCCTTTGTGTTAAGATATCGGTATCCCGCATTTGAAGTCGTAAAGAGGAGGAATCCTATGAAAACCGGTTTACACATCCGCATCCTGTGCGTACTGTTGATGCTTCCCGCTGCCTTCCTTTGTTCCGGCTTCGGGCAGGAGGAAGGCAAGCGAGACACGCAGGAGATCATTGAAGAGCTGGTGGTCGACTACGGCAGTTACGGCAGCGAGGCGGATGCACATGTACAGGCTCTGTTGAAGGAGCTGCGCGCCGCTGATGCAGACGCCGCCGACCGCTGGGAGAGCATTATGGCACTGTGGGAGAGATCGAATACGGCTCTGACGGTCCATGAGGGCGTGCTGCCGGACGGACTGCCGGACACGGATGCGCTCTGTATCGTCGCGCTCGGATTCCAGCTCAATCCCGACGGGACCATGCGGGATGAGCTGATCGAACGCCTCACGGTCGTCAAAGCCTGCGCGGAGAAATACCCGTGGGCGCTGATCGTCTGCACCGGCGGCGGGACCGCGGCGGAGAACAAGACCGCTTCAGAAGCCGGAAAGATGGCCGAATGGCTGATCGAAGAGGGGATTGCGCCGGAGCGCGTAATTGTGGAGGACAGATCCCTCACCACGGCGCAGAACGCGATCTTCACCCTTGACATTCTGGCTGAAAGCTATCCGCAGGTCAAGGAGCTCGCGATTGTTTCCAGCGATTACCACATCGCGACAGGCACCCTTCTGTTTGAGGCGGAAGCGATCCTGCGCGCGGAGAAGGCTGATGCCCGGGATGTGCGGGTCGTCTCCAACGCGGCATGGAAAGCTCCCTCAGGAAGTCTCTCAACCATGTTCCAGGCAGGGGCGCTGATCGAGCTTTCCGGCGATGTGGATACCGCTTTTGAGATCTACTATGAAACCTATGACATTCATGCCCTGCCGTCGCTGCAATGAGCGCGGCAGCGGGATCAATACAAAAGGAATGGAAAAAGGGAAAAATCCCCTTGCGGATTTTTCCTTTTTTGCTGTCAGAGAGCTTATCCCTCCGGGCGCTCTGCGTCCAGCAGCATCCGGATATGCGGGATGCCGTCCAGGATAAACTCCTCCGAGATCTGCCGGAAGCCCTGCTTTTCATAGAGGCTCCGGGCGTAAACCTGAGCCTCCAGATAGATGCCGTCGGCCCGGAAGACCTCCCGCGCGGCGCGGATCCCCTCCCGGAGGATCTGCGTCCCCAGACCGCAGCGCCGTTTTACCGCAATCACCCGGCCGATGGAGACGTGCTCGCTCTCGACGCCCCGGTCCATCACCCGGAGATAAGCCTGAATGCCCTGCTCGTCCTCCAGCCAGACGTGGAGCGCGCCCTGGTCCAGATCGTCCAGCTCCATGTAGGGGCAGTTCTGCTCCACGACGAAGACGGACATCCGGAGCTTCAGGATCCTGTAGAGCTCCCCGGTGGTGAGCTCCCCAAAACGTTTTCTGTACAGCATTCGACATCCTCTCCCCGGCAAAGATTCTGAACAGGAATGTATCAATTATAATAATGAGTATCTCGCAAATGATTGTTTGAATCATTATCATATAGTCATTATAACATGCGGGCGGCGAGCAAACAACACCCCATTCGTCAGACAGTATGGGATACTGCCAACGGATGGGGTGCTGCTTGAAAACAGCCGCCCGCCGATAAAAAACGGACAGCCCGAAAGGACTGTCCGTAAATACACCGGGGCCCCGCAAACGCACTGCGTGTGTGGGAAGAGGAAAAAGAAGGCTGCCGGTCGATATACCGTCGTTTGCGGCGGTACATGACCTTGCAGCCTTGTTTTGACGAATTAACGCTTGGAGAACTGCGGAGCGCGGCGGGCGGCCTTGAGACCGTACTTCTTGCGCTCTTTCATTCTCGGGTCGCGGGTCAGGAGACCGGCGGCCTTGAGGGCGGCGCGGTAGCTCTCGTCCACGACGAGCAGGGCGCGGGCGATGCCGTGGCGGATGGCGCCGGCCTGACCGGAAACGCCGCCGCCGGCGA
>CAMHEN010000096.1 GCA_946184165.1 uncultured Clostridia bacterium
CAGACGGCGGTTTATTGTATTCGAGGCGGGCCTTGCCCCCTCGAGCTCCCCTGCGGCTCTGTTATCGTACACTGTCACAAGTTTTTTTGACAGTCTCAACAGGCAGCCGCCATAGCACGGCTGCCTGTTCTATCTCACGGGACACTCACGGGACAAATAAACCTTGACAAGCGCAGAGCGCTCCGATATAGTATTCGTGAACACTTCACGGCGCTGCGGCTCCGCCTCCCAAACGGGCAGGCGGAGGGCCGACGTAAAGCATATATTAGGAGGAATCTGCCATGAGCGAAAATATCATCTACTGCTACTCCGGATCCGGCCACTGCCTGAACATGGCCAAAAGCATCGCCTCCCGTCTGGGCGACACCGACATCGTCCTGATGCGCTCCTTCCCGGAGAAGACGGACGCTACCGAGGCGAAGCGCGTGGGCTTTGTCTTCCCATGTTACGGCGGCGGTCTGCCCGGCCATGTGGAGGAGTATGTCAAAGCCATCAAGATCGCCCCGGGCGCCTACAAGTTTGCCGTCGAGCAGTTCGCGGGCTACATGGGCTGCGGCCTGCACAAGATCGACGAGATCGTGGATCTGGACTACTGGAACATGATCTCCAACCACTCCACCTGCATCTGGCTCATGCCCCACGGGCTCTGCTTCCCGCCCACGACCAAGGAGAACGCCCAGGCCCGTCTCGACCGCAAGGCGATGGAGGTCGCCGCGGCGGTCAAGGCCTTGACCCGCAGCGAAAAGAAGCCGCCCGAGAAGGCTGTCTTCGCCCTGGAGAGCAAGGCTTTTTCCCAGCTCCATCCCAAGCGGACGAAGAAGTTTACAGTCAGCGACGCCTGCATCGGCTGCGGCACCTGCGCGCGGGTATGTCCCCGGGGCAACATCACGCTTCAGGACAAAAAGCCCGTCTTCGGCACCGACTGTATCGGCTGCCTGAGCTGTCTGCAGTTCTGCCCCAAGGAGGCCATCAACATGGGCAGGATCACCGAGAAGCGCGAGCGCTTCCCGAACCCCAACGTCAAGGCCGCGGACCTGATGCAGAAGATCATCCACATCGACTGACCTGCTTGAAAATCGCAGACATAAAACGACAAGAGGCATCGCGTTCAGCGATGCCTCTTGTCGTTAAAAGATCAGGCCCAGCGGAAGTTCTCTTTCCCCGCGGCGAGCTCGAAATGGCACTTCACGATGCCGAGGTCGATCTTCAGGCAGGAGCCGATCAGCCCGGGCTTCGCCGACACGCGCCCGTCCGGCAGCAACTCAAAGCGGAATTTCTGCTGGTTGACGGCGGTCGGCGCCAGAAGGGCGGCCTCCACGCCGCGCCTGAACCAGGCGGGGGAGGCGTCGCCGAGATTGCTGACAGCGGCGCTGTCCTTGCCGCGGTGCGCCGTGCCCTGCGTCTTTCCGTATCCGAGGGCGATGAGGATGACCTCCTTCTCATCCGCCCCGAGCGTGGCTTTGCTCTTGCCGTGGGTCAGCGCGGCCCAGCAGGTGTTGAGCCCCAGCTCCTGAGCCTTCAAAACCAGCTTCTCCCCGTAATAGCCGCAGCGCTCCTCCAGATCGGGGGCCTTCCCGCCGACCATGGCGATGTAGCTGCCGCAGTTTTCAAAGCGCCCGTAGTGCGCCATGCGGGAGCTGAAGCAGACCGGCTCGTCATAGAGAATCTGCATTCTGAGATTCCCCTCCCGGTTGAGCTCCCCGGCGTATGCATCCAGCGCGGCCCGCAGCTCCCCGGGGATCGGCCTGTCCAGATACTGGCGGACGCTGTGCCTCTCCCGCATGAGATCCATAATGTCCTTCATGCTTTTCATTCTCCTTTCCGGCGGGCAAAGGGACGACGAAGCTGCCCGAAAAAACAAAATTGATTTCAAACTATTGTAAATAGTATACACCTGTGATAAAATAATACAATCCAAAATTAGGCGTTTTTTTACTTTGACTTACAGATATTGTAAGTTTCGCCTGTTTACAGCTCTGATAAAGCCTGCTCTCGTCCACAGGGGCATCCCGGTATTGCCTGTATGACGGCACGCCAGACGTGACCATGACACTTTTCTGAAAGGAGATCTGCCTGTGATCAACTGGATTATTTACAGCCTGGTTTATCTGGGGAGCCTTTTGATGGTTTACAACATCTGCGGCTTTGTACGATATGCCCGCCGCATCAGCAGTCTGAAAAACTGGGGCGGCAAAAACCGGATCCTGAATATTCCCATTGTGCTGCTGGTTCTGTTCCTGCTCGGCTACCTGGCTGTCGGCCTTTTCGGCGAGCCGGATCTCGTCATCGCCGGCATACTCTTCGGCGGCAGCATCTTTGTCTTTGTCATGTACAGGATGCTCAACGGCATCACGGACCGTATCCTGGAGAACGAAAAGGTGGAGGCGCAGCTTATCGCCGTCGAGGAGGTCAGCCGTGCCAAGAGCGCGTTTCTCGCCAGCATGAGCCATGAGATGCGGACCCCCATGAACATGATCCTGGGTCTGGACACGCTGGCTCTGAAGAATCCCGATCTGCCCGATGAAACACGGGACCAGCTGGTGAAGATCGGGCTCAGCGCGAGACATCTCGCCGAACTGATCGAGAATATCCTGATCTTTCAGCAGGAGGAAGACGATGGGAATGTCGTAAAGGAGGAGCGCTTCTCACTCAAGGAGACCCTTGATGAGATATGCGACCAGATTTCCTTCTTATGCGAACAGAAGGGGCTGGATTTCCAGTTCTCTTTTTCCAAATGCGCCAACCGGGATTACTCCGGGGACAAGATTGCGCTCAAACGCGCGCTCATGTGTATTCTGGATAATGCCGTGAAGTTTACGGATGCGCCGGGCACTGTGCGGTTTTGCGTCATGTACGAGCAGGAACGGGAGGCCTACACCCGCGTGCGCTTTGTCATTGCGGACACAGGCATCGGCATCGACGAGGAATTCCTGTCGAAGATCTTCCAGCCCCTGACCCAGGAAGACCAGAGCTTTACCAACCGCTTCGGCGGAAGCGGCATAGGGCTGAGTGCGGCAAACAGCATCGTGAAACGCATGGGAGGAACGATCGAAGTAGAAAGCCGAAAGGGCGAAGGTTCCACCTTCACTGTCAGGCTGCCGCTTTTGACCGTCGGGGGCGATGTGTGCGCCAGCTGCGCCGGATGTGCGCCTGATCAGAGCGAGATGTGCGCCAGCTGTGCGGGCTGCCGGCATGTCAGGGACACGCTGCCGCAGGAGCAGCGGACGCTTCCTCCGGTCAGCCTTGCGGGCAAACGCATCCTGATCGTGGAGGATATGGATATCAATGCCGAGATCGTGGCAGATCTTCTGGATCTGGAGGACGCCGAGAGCGAGCGCGCCGAAAACGGATTGGAAGCCGTGAACAAGGTAAAGGCTTCTGCGCCGTGGTACTATGACGCGATCCTCATGGATCTGCGCATGCCGGTGATGGACGGGCTTGAGGCCACGCGCCGGATCCGCGCGCTCCCGCGCCCGGACGCCGCGACCATCCCCATCATCGCCCTCACGGCGAACGCTTTTCAGAGCGATATCGATGCCACCCGGTCTGTCGGCATGAACGCGCACCTTGCAAAGCCGGCGGACGCCGAGATACTTTATGCCACCCTGAGAGAGTGGATTACGATTTCACGTGAGCAGAAAGGAGGGCTCTGACTTGATTCGTTCCAAGCAGATACAGAGACCTAAACTCGTGCTGGTGGTTGACGACCACGAGATCAATCGCGATTGTCTCGGCCTTATTTTGGAAAACGATTATGAGGTCCTCTATGCCGAAAACGGGAAAGAGGCCCTGGAAGAGATGCGCGCCCACGCAAACGGGCTCTCACTCGTGCTGCTGGATCTCATGATGCCGGTCATGAACGGCTTTGAGGTCCTGGAGCATGTCCGCCAGGATGAACAGCTCAAGTCCATCCCCATCATCGTTCTCACCGCCGAGAAAAGCGCCGAACTGCAGGCCCTGCAGCTCGGAGCGGCGGATTTCATTACGAAGCCCTTTGATATGCCCGAGGTGATCCTCGCCCGCGTCGGCAGGATCATTGAGCTGAGCGAGGGCCGCCAGCTCATCTCCGCGGCGGAGCACGACAGGCTCACCATGCTCTACAGCCGCAACTTCTTCTTTGAGTACGCAAACCGTCTTTATTACTACCACAACGACTTGGAGATGGACGCCGTCGTTTTGAATATCGAACAGTTTCACACCATCAACGCCCTGAACGGGCGCGACTTCGGGGATGATGTGCTGCGTCTCATCGGCAACGAGATCCGCGCCTTCCTCGCGGAGACGCAGGGGATCGCAAGCCGCTTTGAGGCGGACAGCTTTGAGGTCTACTGCCTCCGCCAGGCGGATTACCGCAGCCTCTTGAAGCGTTTCCAGGAGAAGGTGGACGGTCTGTCGCCGAATGCCAATATCCACCTGCGCATGGGCGTCGCGCCCTTCCATAAGGATGTGGAGCCGGTCTTCCTCTTCGACCGGGCGCGCGCCGCCTGCAACATGGCGCGCGGGGACTATCAGAACCCGCTCATGATTTATGACGAGGACATGCGCCTGCGGGAGATGCTCGACCGCCGCCTGCTAAATGACCTGCGCCCCGCGGTGGAGGAGCGCCAGTTCCAGGTCTATTATCAGCCCAAGTACAATATCCAGCTGGACCCGCCGCGCCTGTCCAGTGCCGAGGCGCTGATCCGCTGGAAGCACCCCGAGCTCGGCATGATCTCCCCGGGTGATTTTGTCCCGCTCTTTGAGGGCAACGGCCTCATCGGCGTGGTGGACAGCTTCGTCTGGGAGGAGGCCGCGCGGCAGATCGCAAGCTGGAAGTCCCGCTTCGGCTTTACGCTTCCCGTCTCGGTGAACCTCTCCCGCTCCGACGTGTTTGATCCCACGCTCGTGGACAGACTTGTTCGGCTCATTGAGGATAACGGCCTGTCCTACAAGGATATGAAGCTGGAGGTTACGGAGTCGGCCTATACCGACAACGCAAGGCAGGTCCTCGATGTGATTGACCGCCTGCGCAGGAAGGGCTTTGAGATCGAGATGGACGACTTCGGCTCCGGCTACTCATCGCTGAACATGCTGTCGGACATGCCGCTCGACGTTCTCAAGATGGACATGAAGTTCATCCGCAATATCGAGGAGAGAGAGACAGACCGCCGCCTCGTGTCCCTGATCCTGGACATCGCCCGCTACCTGGAGGTCTCCGTCGTGGCAGAGGGTGTGGAGACGGAGGGGCAGCTTGCGATCCTGCGGGAAGGGAAGTGCGACCTTGTGCAGGGCTATTATTTCTCCCGTCCGCTGCCGGCGGCTGATTTTGAAAAACTGCTCGAGCGGGAGCTTGAGAAAGAAAGGAACCGGTCTATATGACACTTGAGGAATTGTATCGGAACATAGGCGGCGATTATGCCCAGGCGCTGCGCGTGCTGCACGTGGAGAAGCTGGTGGACAAGCATATCCGCAAATACCCCAAAAACGGCGTGGTGGACGCGGTGCTGGAGGCCGGCAAAACCATGGACCCGACGCAGCTTTTTGAAGCGGCCCACGCTGTCAAGGGCGTCAGCGCAAATCTCGGCCTGACCGGGCTTTCCGATCTCGCCGCCGAGCTTACGGAGGAATTTCGCCCCGGCAACGCGCGCCGCCACTCGGACGCGGAGATTGCGGAGATCCTCCGGAAGATGGAGTCCCTGTACCGCAAAACAGCGCAGGAGATTCAAAAATATGAGGAGGGCTGAACGCCCTTCCGATCGAGGCCAAACGGGACATGAGTATTGAAAAAACAAGCCGGGATAATCGCTCGCCCCGCGCGTATCTCACGCCGCTCGGCGCATGGGCGCTGGCTTTCGGGTGCAGCGTGGGCTGGGGCGCCTTTGTCATGCCCGGCACGACCTTTCTCCCCGTCGCGGGGCCTGTGGGTACGGCGATCGGCCTTGCCCTCGGCGCGGTGGTGATGCTGCTGCTCGCCGCAAATTACCACTTTCTGATGAACCGTTTTCCGGGCTCCGGCGGCGTGTACACCTATACCAAGCGCTGCTTTGGCTACGATCACGGCTTTGTGAGCGCGTGGTTTCTTATCATCACCTATGTGGCCATCATCTGGGCCAACGCCTCGGCCCTGCCGCTCATCGCGCGCACGCTCCTGGGCTCCGCATTCCAGTTTGGCTTTCACTATGTAATCGCGGGCTACCACGTGTACATGGGGGAGATCCTGCTCGCGGTCGGGTCGCTCCTGCTTGCGGCGTTTCTCTGCCTGCATCGCAAAGCAGCGGAGAAAACGCAGATCGTCATGGCGATCCTGCTCTTTGCGGGCGTGGTGCTGTGCTTCGTCATCGCGCGCGCCGGTGCGGAGGGTGCGGTCTATACGCCCGCCTATTCCCCGGCCCACAGCAAGTTCGGCGGCGTCTTCACGATCTTTGCCCTCACGCCCTGGGCCTTTGTGGGGTTTGAGTCCATTTCCCACTCCACGGAGGAGACAAAGTTCCCGCTTCGCCGTGCCTTCGGCATCTTGTGCGCCGCGGTCGTGACGGGGGGGATTGCCTATATCCTGCTGGCCCTTCTCGCGGTGACGGCCCTGCCGGAGGGCTGCGCAAGCTGGGTCGACTATGTCTCCACGCTCGGGGGGCGCGCGGGCCTTGCCTCGCAGCCGACCTTCTACGCCGCAAACAGGGCCATGGGCTCTGTCGGCTCCGTGATCCTCGGCACGGCGGCGCTCTGCGCCATCTTCACGGGGCTCATCGGAAATTTCATCGCTTCCAGCCGCCTTATCAAGTCCATGTCGGATGACAATATGCTCTCCGGTTGGATCGGAGAGCTGGACAAAAACTTTGTGCCGCGCCACGCGATCCTTGCGATCCTCGCGGTTTCGGTCGTGTTTCCCTTCCTCGGGCGGACCGCCGTAAGCTGGATCGTGGATGTGACCACGGTCGGCGCCACCATCGCCTATGCCTATGCCTCCGCCTCCGCCTGGAAGCAGGCGCGGGCAGAGGGGGACAGGCTCTTTACCTTCCTTGGGCTTGCGGGCTTTGTGATCTCCCTTCTCTTCGCGCTGGAATTTCTTGTCCCGAATCTCACGGATGTCAAGACCCTCTCCGTGGAGTCCTATTTCATCCTCGCGGCCTGGGGCATTCTCGGCCTCGTGTACTTCCGCCGCGTCTTCCGCCGGGATACCGAGCGGCGCTTCGGGCGCTCCGTCGTCGTGTGGGTGGTGCTGCTCGCGCTCATCATCTACGCCTCCAGCGTCTGGACAGCCCAGAAGACGGACGACGCCATCGACAGCGCCGTGGACCCGATCCAGAGCTACTACACCGAAAAATTCACCGATGCCGGCATGGCTCCGGCTGACGAACCGGGCGCGGACTATATGCGCAGCGTGCTGGAGGAGGCCAAGGAGGCCCACAACATGAGCGACGCCATTCATGTGGCGCTCATCATCTTCGCCCTTCTGATCCTCTTTGACATCTATCACCATATCCAGAAGCGCGAGAAGCAGATCGAGGTGGAGAAGGCCCTCGCGGAGGAGGCAAGCCGCGCCAAGACGAGCTTTCTCTCCAACATGAGCCACGAGATCCGCACCCCCTTGAACGCCATCATCGGCCTCGACAACATCGCCCTGCGCAACCAGAATCTCCAGCCCCAGACCAGGGAGCAGCTTGAGAAGATCGGGGCGAGCGCGCGGCACCTGCTCGGCCTCATCAACGATATCCTGGATATGAGCCGTATCGAGTCCGGCCGCATGGTGCTCAAGAATGAGGAGTTCTCCTTCCGCGAATTTCTGGATCAGATCAATATCATCATCAACGGCCAGTGCCAGGACAAGGGCCTGCACTATGAGTGCCAGATCGCGGGCCAGGTGGCGGATTACTACTATGGCGACGATATGAAGCTCAAGCAGGTGCTCATCAACATCCTCGGCAACTCCGTCAAGTTCACCGAGGCTCCGGGCGATGTGACCCTGACCGTGGAGCAGATTGCCCGTGAGGACGACACATGCACCATGCGTTTTGTCATGCGCGACACGGGCGTCGGCATGGACAAGGCTTTTATCCCCAGGCTCTTTGAGGCGTTCTCCCAGGAGGACGCCACCACGAACCGCTACGGCGGCAGCGGTCTCGGCATGGCCATCACCAAAAACTTCGTGGAGATGATGGGCGGCGATATCCAGGTGGAGAGCGAGAAGGGCGTCGGCTCTGTCTTCACCGTGACGGTGGCGCTGAAGGCGTCCCCGCGGAAGGTGAGCCTGGAGCAGGGGATCAGCCTGCCGGAAAACCTGCGCACCATCGTGGTAGACGACGATGAGATCGCCTGCGAGCATGCGAAGATCGTCCTCCAGTCCCTCGGCATTGAGGCCGACGTTGTCAATAACGGCGGCGAGGCTCTTGCGCGCCTGCGCAGCGCGGAGGAGGAGGGGAGACCCTACCGGCTCCTGCTCACGGACTACAAGATGCCCGGCATGAGCGGGCTCGAGCTCACCCGGGAGCTCCGGCGCTTTGACGAGGGGGAGACCGCCGTCATCATGCTCACGGGCTACAACTGGGACATTATCGACGAGGAGGCCCGGAACGACGGGGTGGACGGCATCATCGCAAAGCCCCTCTTCTCCGACAGTCTCCTGCAGCAGATCCATGCGGTCCTGCTGCGCCGCTCCGGGGTTGAGCCTGTGGAGACACCGGCGGAGGCGCCGGCGGAAAACAGGCTCGCCGGGCACCGGGTCCTGATCGTGGAGGATGTGGAGCAAAACGCCGAAATCCTGCAGGATCTTCTCGAGATCGAGGAGATGCTTACCGAGCACGCCGAAAACGGCGCCGTGGCCCTGCAGATGTTCACGGACAGCCCCGTCGGTTACTACGAGGCCATCCTCATGGATATGCGTATGCCGGTCATGGACGGCCTGACCGCGACAGGGGAGATCCGCAGGCTGCAAAGGGAGGACGCCGCCGCGGTTCCCATCATTGCCATGACAGCCAACGTCTTTGACGAGGATGTGGAGCGCTCCCTCAAGGCGGGCATGAACGCCCATCTCGGCAAGCCCATCGAACCCGAGCGCCTGTATGAGACGCTCGCGCGCTTCATTGCGCAGTACGAAAAAAGCGCGGCGTACAGGAAAAACTGAATTCAGTTTTGGAGTGATCACGGATGACAGACCAAACCACACAGAAAAACCTGCAGCCTTATCTCTCACCCGCGTCGGCATGGGCTTTCGCGGTCGGCACCAGCGTGGGCTGGGGCTCGCTTGTCGTCACGAGCAATACCTATCTTGCCGAGGCCGGGCCCGCGGGCAGTATCCTGGGCCTGCTGGTCGGCATGGCGCTGATGCTCGTTATCAGCCGGAACTTCTATTATCTGGCCTGCCGTTATCCCATGGTGGGGGGCGTCTACGCCTACACGCGGGAGGTCTTTGGCTATGACCGGGCTTTTCTGG
>CAMHEN010000097.1 GCA_946184165.1 uncultured Clostridia bacterium
CGCCCTTGTAGGGGCCGATGGCGGAGTTATACTGCACGCGGAAGCCGCGGTTGACGCGGGTCTTGCCCTCGTCGTCCACCCAGGGGACGCGGAACTCCAGCACGCGCTCAGGCTCCACAAAGCGCTCGAGCAGACCGGCCTTCTCCCACTCGGGGTGCTTGTCGACCACGAGCTCCAGGGACTCAAAGACCTCGCGCACGGCCTGGAGAAACTCGGGCTCTCCGGCGTCGCGGCGCTCGACCTCGGCGTAAACGCGGTTGAGATATTCACTGTTAAACATAAAGATGATTCCTCCTTACATTCGGATGGGGCAATTATACTGCAAAGCGGCATAAACATACAAGAAAAAACCGCATTTCGCGTGTAAAAATTCCGGGACCTCTGCGCCGGATTCTTGGTAAATTTTACGGGAACATAGTGACAATTGCCCGTGCACGTGTTAGAATAGGCCATCATTGCCTGTGAGGTGCGCTATGAGCAGAGCTGATGAGATCTTTATCCAAAACTGCAGAGACATCCTGGAAAACGGGATCTGGGATACGGACCGGGCTGTCCGCACCCGCTGGGACGACGGGACCCCCGCCCACACCATCAAGAAATTCTGCGTGGTCAACCGCTATGATCTCGCGGAGGAGTTCCCCATCCTGACCGTGCGCCGCATCTACTGGAAGTCCGCCATCGACGAGCTTTTGTGGATCTGGCAGGCCAAGAGCAACAACGTCAAAGAGCTGCGCACCCGCGTATGGGACGCCTGGGCCGATGAGAACGGCTCCATCGGCAAGGCCTACGGCTACCAGCTCGGCGTGAAGCACCACTACCCCGAGGGGGACATGGACCAGGTGGACAAGGTCCTGTGGGACTTGAAGCATAACCCCGCCTCCCGGCGCATCATGACAAATATCTATAACTTTGCCGATCTCTCCGAGATGGCCCTCTACCCCTGCGCCTACTCCATGACCTTCAACGTGACCGGCGACAGGCTCAACGCGATTTTGAACCAGCGCAGCCAGGACATGCTCACCGCAAACAACTGGAACGTGGTGCAGTACGCGGTGCTGACCCTGATGATGGCGCATGTCTCCGGCCTCAAACCGGGCGAATTTGTGCATGTGATCGCGGACGCGCATATCTACGACCGCCATGTGGACGCCGTGAAGGAGATCATCCGCAACGAGCCGAAGCCCGCCCCGAAGTTCACCCTCGACCCCGCGGTGGACGATTTCTACAAATTTACACGGGACAGCTTCACCATGGAGGGCTACGAGTACTCCGACTTCGCCGGGAAGATCCCGGTGGCGCTGTAAGGGGGAGAGGCGATGGAGGCCATTGTCGCTGTCTTCTCCGACTGGGGCATCGGGAGCGAGGGGACTCAGCAGGTGGTGCTGAAGGCCGATCGCGCCCATTTCCGCGCGCTCACGGCCGATGCCGCCGTCATCGTGGGCCGCCGCACCCTGGCGGATTTCCCGGGAGGCAGGCCCCTCAAAGGACGGCACAATATCGTGCTCACCCGACAGGATATCGCTTTCGAAGGAGCCGAGATCGCCCACTCGCCCGAGGAGGCAATCGCCCTCGCGGCGCAGTACCCGCGCACGCTCGTCATCGGCGGGGCTTCGGTCTACCGGCAGCTTCTGCCCTGGACGGATCTCGTGCACGTCACGCAGATCGACCTTGCGCCGGCGTCCGACAGCTATTTTGAAAATCTCGACGCATCGCCGGATTGGCGTGTGCGGGAGGCGGGAGACTGGCAGGAGGAGAACGGCCTGCGCTACCGCTTTCTGACTTACGAGAGAATATCATAATGGAGACAACTATGGAGAAAAGAAAAGAATTTTTCCGTGCGCTGAAATTTGTGCTCTTCTCCGCCTCGGCGGGGATCATTGAGCTTGTGGTCTTTACTTTGCTCAACGAGCTGATCGGCCTGCCATACTGGCTGTGCTATCTCGTGGCGCTGGTGGCGTCGGTGGTGTGGAACTTCACACTCAACCGCAAGTTCACCTTCCAGAGCGCGAACAACGTCCCCAGGGCCATGCTGCTGGTGGCGCTGTTCTACGCGGTGTTCACCCCCCTGACTACCTGGCTGGAGCACGTGCTGACCATGGGCCTCGGCTGGAACGAGTATCTCGTGACCGGCATCAACATGGCTCTCAACCTCGTCACGGAATATCTCTATGACCGCTTCGTGGTCTTCCGCGGCAGCATCGACACCAACGACCGCGCCCAAAGGCAGAAGGACGCTGCGGCAGATATAGAAAAGGAGTAAACGCATGAACCTTGTTCATCTCTGTGAGGCCGGCATGCTGATCCTCTTCGGTATCTCCTGGCCTTTCAACATTATAAAGTCCTGGAAGTCCCGGACCGCCAAGGGTAAGAGCATCGCCTTCGAGTACATCATCGTCGTGGGCTATCTGGTGGGCCTGCTGGGGAAATACCTCTCCTGGAAATACACCGGGGAACTCGCCTATTCCACCTGGTTTTACATTGCGGACATCCTCATGGTCCTGACGGACGTCGCCCTGTATTACCGCAACACAGCCCTCGACAAACAGCGCGGAAAGTAAAGAAGACCACAAAAACTCCATGCGCGGAAACCCGCGCATGGAGTTTTTGTGTCGGATGGTATTTGGCAATTACTTGTAGTTATGGGCTTCCTGGAGCACCATTTCCTTGACCTTGAGGAGCCGGACCTTGGTGGAGTTTTCGTTTTCCTCCAGCTTCATGGTGATGTACTTGATGTTGGATTCGAGATCAGGGATCATCACGTATTCGAGGGCGTTGACCCGGCGGCGGGTCTTCTCGATCTCCTCGGCCAGAAGCTGCATGGTCTTCTCGACCTCCGCGAGCTCCAGCATATCCTCAAAGACCTTCGCCATGTTCTCCAGCGCGTCGTCCAGCTCGCCGCTGGTCTGCGCGAAGCCGTAGGGATAGATCTCCGTGGGGTCATTGCTCCTGGTCTGGAAGCTGTAGACCGGCACGTTCACCGACATGATGTTCTTGAACTTCATGCCGAGCTCCACACTCTGCCGCGGATAGAGGAGCGCCTGCTCCAGCATCTCGGGTGACATGATGGAGCTTGCCACCTGCAGGGACGCAAAGGCCTCGGTGAGGCCGTCTTCCACGCGCTCGCGCAGGACCTTGTTGCGCCGGACCACGTCCATGAACTGGCGCATCAGCTCGTCGCGCTTATCCTTCAGCAGCTTGTGGCCGCGGCGCGCCGTGCGGAGCCTGCCCTTGAGCTGATTGAGGACCATTCTGGTCGGAATGATAGTCGTACCTGCCAAAAAGCATCACCTCCAAAAATAGATAGAGTAGACGATTGCAAAACGCAGTTTCGCAATCGAAGGAGCCTTACTTCTTGGGCAAATACTTCTCGATGAACTCGGGCTTGATGCGCTTGAGCTCGCGCTTGGGCAGGATGCTCAGAAGCTCCCAGCCGATGTTCAGGGTCTCCTCGATGGAGCGGTTGGTGTTGTTGCCCTGGCTGACATAGACCTTCTCAAATTCCTCGGCAAACTTGGCGAAGAGCTTGTCGTCCTCAGAAAGCGCCGCTTCACCCAGAATGGTCATGAGCTCCTTGGCGTCCTTGCCGCGGGAATAGGCGGCGAAGAGCTGGTTCATAGTGCCGGCGTGGTCCTCGCGGGTCTTGCCGACGCCGATGCCCTTGTCCTTCAGACGGCTCAGGGAGGGCAGCACGTTCACCGGCGGGACGATGCCCTTGCGGTGCAGCTCGCGGGAGAGGATGATCTGACCCTCGGTGATGTAGCCGGTGAGGTCCGGGATGGGGTGGGTCTTGTCGTCCTCGGGCATGGTCAAAATCGGGATCATGGTGATGGAGCCCTTGTGCCCGATGCGGCGGCCCGCGCGCTCATACATGGTGGCAAGGTCGGTATACATGTAGCCGGGGTAGCCGCGGCGGCCCGGGACCTCCTTCTTTGCGGCGGAGATCTCACGCAGGGCCTCGGCGTAGTTGGTGATGTCGGTCAGGATGACCAGCACGTGCATGTCCTTCTCAAAGGCCAGGTACTCGGCGGCGGTCAGGGCCATGCGCGGGGTGGCGATACGCTCGACCGCGGGGTCGTTTGCGAGGTTCGAGAAGACCACGGTGCGGTCGATGGCGCCGGTGCGGCGGAAGTCGTTGATGAAGTACTCGGACTCCTCAAAGGTGATGCCGATGGCGGCGAAGACGACGGCGAAGGTCTCGTTGTCGCCCAGCACCTTGGCCTGACGCGCGATCTGGGCAGCCAGTGCCGCGTGGGGCAGGCCGGAGCCGGAGAAGATCGGCAGCTTCTGGCCGCGGACCAGGGTGTTCAGACCGTCGATGGTGGAAACGCCGGTCTGGATAAACTCGGCGGGGTAGGCGCGGGCGGCGGGGTTCATGGGCAGGCCGTTGATGTCCATGTGGGCGTCGGCCAGGATGGCGGGGCCGCCGTCGATGGGCTGGCCCATACCGTTGAAGACGCGGCCCAGCATGTCCTCCGACACGGCGAGCTGCTGCGGGTGGCCGAGGAAGCGCACCTTCGACTCCGCGAGGTTGATGCCCTGGGCGGATTCAAAGAGCTGTACGACGGCCTTGTCGCCCTCCACCTCGAGCACCTTGCAGCGGCGAAGCTCGCCGTTCGGCAGCTCGATCTCGCCCAGCTCGTCGTAGGTGACGCCCTCGACATGCTCGACGACCATCAGGGGGCTTGCGATCTCACGGATAGTCTTATATTCTTTGATCATTCTTCCTCACCTCCGGCGGCAACGTCCTCGATCTGCTGTTTCATTTCGGCGATGATGGCGTCGTAATCTTCGCCGAAGGTCTTCGCGTCCGCCATCTTGGCGCGGCCGATCTTCTCGCGCGCGGGGATGACAAAGAGGGCCTCCATGTCGGCGTGGCGCTCAAGCGCCGCACGGCAGGCGATGTCGTACTCCAGGACCATGTCCAGAAGGCGGAACTGCTTTGCGTAGGCGGAGTAGGCATCCTCGTCCACAAAGGCGTTCTGCTGCAGGAAGTCCTCGCGGATCATCTTCGCGGTCTCCATGGTGAGGCGGTCCGAGGGGCTGAGCGAATCCTGGCCCACAAGGCGCACGATCTCCTGCAGCTCGCTCTCCTCCTGGAGGATGTGCATGGCCTTCTCGCGGTTCTGCATGTATTTCTCGCCGAACTGCTCGGTATACCAGGGGGCGAGGGTATCGAGATACAGGGAGTAGGAGGTCAGCCAGTTGATGGCCGGGAAGTGGCGGGCGTAGGCCAGGGAGGAGTCCAGCGCCCAGAACACCTTGACGATACGCATGGTGGCCTGGGAGACAGGCTCGGAGATATCGCCGCCCGGAGGCGACACAGCGCCGATGGCGGTGACGGAGCCGCGGCGCTCTTCGTCGGAGCCGAGGCACTGCACAACGCCCGCGCGCTCGTAGAACTGGGCGAGACGGGAGGCGAGGTAGGCGGGATAGCCCTCTTCACCGGGCATCTCTTCAAGACGGCCGGACATCTCACGCAGAGCCTCGGCCCAGCGGGAGGTGGAGTCGGCCAGAACGGCCACGTCGTAGCCCATGTCGCGGAAGTACTCGGCGATGGTGATGCCGGTGTAGATGGACGCCTCACGCGCCGCCACGGGCATGTCGGAGGTGTTCGCGATCAGAACGGTGCGCTTCATGAGGGGCTCGCCGTTTCTCGGGTCCTTGAGCTCGGGGAACTCCATCAGCACGTCGGTCATCTCGTTGCCGCGCTCGCCGCAGCCGATGTAGACCACGATGTCCACGTCGGACCACTTGGCGAGCTGATGCTGCACCACGGTCTTGCCCGAGCCGAAGGGGCCGGGGACTGCGGCGGTGCCGCCCTTGGCGATGGGGAAGAGGGTGTCGATGATACGCTGGCCGGAGTTCATGGGCCTGGCGGGGACAAATTTTCTCGCATAGGGGCGCTGGATACGCACGGGCCAGCGCTGCACCATGGTCAGGGCCTCCTCGCCCTTGTCGGTCTTCACCTTGGCGACGGTCTCGTCCACGGTATACTCGCCCTTTTCGATGACCCAGCTCACCTCGCCCTTGACGCCGTTCGGAACCATGATCTTGTGGAGGATAGCGCTGGTCTCCTGCACGGTGCCCAGCACGTCGCCGGGGCTGACCTTGTCGCCGGGTTTGGCGACGGGGATAAACTCCCATTTCTTCTCACGGTTGAGGGCGGGCACGTCGGTGCCTCTCGTGATGCAGTCGCCGGTGAGGGCGCGCATCTCGGGCAGGGGGCGCTGGATACCGTCGTAAATATTGTCCAGCATGCCGGGTCCGAGCTCGACGGACATGGGCATACCGGTGGTCACGACCGCCGCGCCGGGACCCAGGCCGGAGGTCTCCTCGTAAACCTGGATGGAGGCGGTGTCGCCGGTCATATTCAGGATCTCGCCGATCAGGCGCTGAGAGCCCACGCGCACAACGTCGGAGACGTTGGCGTCCGCCAGGCCCTCGGCCACGACAAGCGGTCCGGATACCTTGGTAATAGTTCCGCTCATTACTTTCCTCCTTCCGCCCTGTGCCCCAGACGGAGCAAGAGCGGGAATTTTTTTATTTCGCTTGAGAAACGCGGTTTCTCAAGCGAGATACTCGCGCGTATCGCACGCGGCTCACGGGGGGGGATCGCCGCGTTTGGTCGGCGCGAGAGCTCGCATAGCTCGCCTTATGATGCTTTTGCCTCGGCAAAGCTGAAGCAAAAACGGATTTGAGAAAAAGCCTTTCCCGTTTCAAGCCTGCAAGCCTTTAGAGAATTACTTTGATCAGTCTCCCAGTATGTTCGTGCCGACGGCGCGTTCGACTGCGGCCTTAAGAGCCTGGAGACCCTGACCGGTGGAGCCCTCGCGGCCCGGGATCAGGATGATGGCGGGGCTGGGGCTGTCCTTGAATTTGTTGATTTCACCCTGAATCTGCGCGGCGAAGGTCTCCTCAATATAGATGATGGCGTACTCCTCCTCGCTCTCGCGGGTGAGCTGCCGCAGGATCTTTCCGGCCTCGGCGGAATCCTCGGCGGGGAAGCAGTCCAGCCCCAGGGCCTTGAAGCCCATGACGGTGTCCCGGCCGCCTATTACTGCAATTTTAAGCATACAGATCACGCAGCCTTTCCCGGATGCTCTCCGGTCTCACGCCGGCGAGCCTGCCCGTCAAAATCATCCTGACCGCCTGGATCTCCCCCTCGACGGCGGCGAGATAGGCCGTCACCGCCTCGGGGCCGTAGCTGATGAGCTTGGCCTTTTTGAGATAGTCGTTTACGGCGTTGTCACAGGCGCGCTCGAAGGCGGTCATGCCGCCGCCCGCGAGGGCCTCCCCGCCGAGGACGGCCGCCTTCTCCAGAGGCGTGTGGACATAGAGGGCCGCGAGCGCGTCCTTATCCGTGGCCGCGGCGATGCGGCGGGCGTCGATGCTGCCGCCGTCCACCAGCACCTCGTGCAGGAAGTCCTGGCTTTTGCCCATGCGTAGGGTGCGCACGGCGCTCTTGAGGTTCGCGCTGTCGGTGAGGACCGCGGCGTAGCCCCGGAGATAATCGCTGTCCACCCGATCTGCTATCTGCCGCAGCTCCTCAAAGAAGGCGCGGTCCAGCACAAAGTCAGAGAGCTGGGGGTTGGCCGTGCGGGCGAGAACGCCCCGGGCCTCCTCCATCGCCTTGCCCAGCACGGCGGGCATCCGGCTCCAGTGCTCCTTGTGATAGAGCTCCAGAAGCTGTGCCCCCGGGATGCGTCCGGCGTCGGACAGAAGGCGCCTGGGGTCTGTTTCCACCGCCTCGGCTTTCACGATGGCCTTGGCGTTGTGATAGTCGTATTTGAGCTTGAAGAGATCCGCCAGCTCCTTGTCGGGGGAGAGTCTCGAAAGCTCGTCAAAGATCTCCGCGCGGTGGGCGGCGAGGATTTCCTCCACCTCGCCCGCCGTGCTGTGGGACATGTCGGGATACCCGCAGTCCGTCAGGATCTTGGCGGCGTCCTCAAAGGAGGCGGCGTCCAGCATGCGATGAGCCCGCTCGCTGTTGAGGAGCTTCGGCTCCCGCGCACGCAGCATGGCCGACACGCACAGATACGCTTCTTTTTTCGTTGCCAATGTTTTCCCTCCCTTGATGGGATGTCAGCCGAAGAGAACGCCGGCAAGCTCGGCGGCCATTTCGTCGCGGCAGAGATCCACCAGGAGCTCCGCCGTGCAGTTGACCGCGATGTTCTCACGGCGCAAGATCAGGCCGCCCTTGAAGTCGCCGGCCTCGGGCGCGAGCGTGAGTCTGCCGCCCTGCAGCTTCTCATTCGCCGCAGCGACGACCTTCTCGCCCACTGCCTTGCGGTCGCGCGCGTTCAGGACGATCTGCTCATCCCCGGTGACGCTTGCCTCGGATGCGAGCTTCGCGAGAAACGCAACATACTGCGCCTCCGGCAGGTTTACCAGCTTCTCGGCGGCGAGATCGAAGCTCTCGTTCACCATGTCCTGCTTGAGGGCGAGGATGGCCTTGCGGCCCTCCATCTTGGCCAGACGGTCCATGCTCTCGAGCCTGTCCTGATTGGCCTTGACGCCGGCGCGGATCTTTTCGGCATAGGCCTCTTTCGCCTGCTGCTCGTATGCTTCGCGAATGGCGGCGCATTTCGCCTCCGCCTCCTTGAGGATCGCGTCAGCCTGGGCATTGGCGTCGGCCTGGATATGTGCGATGATTTTTTCCGTGCCCTTCATAGCTTTCCCTTTCCAGATGCGGCTCAGCCGAGGTTGATGGCGTTGAGCATCATGAAGGAGGCCAGCAGGGACAGAATGGCGTAGAACTCGACGGTGATGCAGAGGATCATACCCTTGGACCAGTCGTCGGGCTTTTTGGCCAGGATGTTGATGGACGCGGCCGCGACCTTGCCCTGGGCAATGGCGGAGAGAAGACCGCCGAAGGCGATGGGCAGGCAGGCAGCGAAGACCTGGAGGCCCTGGGCAACCGTCATATCGGGAACCAGCTTGTTGAAGGCGAGAAACCAGATGACGAAGCCGTACAGACCCTGGGTGCCGGGGATGACCTGCATGATCATCGCCTTGCCGAACTTGGAGGGATCCTCGCTCACGAGGCCTGCGCCCGCTTCGCCGGCGATGCCGGTGCCCTTGGCAGAGCCGATGCCCGCCATGAATGCCGCAAGGCCGGCGCCCAGAATACCGAGCGCATAGCCGCCGATGGTGTTCAGAAATTCCATTTTTGTTTCCTCCTCAATATGTAGATAGTAAATTGAGTATACATTTGTAACGCACGCATAGCTCTTTTCAACCGAATTTATTCTTGCGGGTTAATGTACTGCGTCCGGATGCGCAGCGGCTCGAAGGGCTTGCCGCCGTCCTGATAGAACTTGCCGAAGAACTCCAGGCACTGCAGTCTCAGG
>CAMHEN010000098.1 GCA_946184165.1 uncultured Clostridia bacterium
TTGGTGTCCTGCAAAAGCTGGGTCTTGAATCCGGCTTTGCCTCCTTCTTCCTGACCGAAGGCGGTTGGAAAAATCTTGTCATGATCATCATCGCCTTCGTGCTTTTGTACCTCGGCATCGTCAAGAAGTTTGAGCCGCTGCTCCTGGTCGGCATCGCCTTCGGCTGTCTGCTCACAAACCTGAGCTACTTTGTGGGCCAGGGCGCAAACGCCCTCTACCACCCGGAGATCTGGGCCGCCTTCCTCGATGAGACAAGCCCCGCCTACCACAGCTACGGCGCTGTCATGCGGGAAGCCGGTCTGCTTGACTTCTTCTACATCGGCGTCAAGGCCGGCATCTACCCGTCCCTCATCTTCATGGGCGTCGGCGCGATGACCGACTTCGGTCCCCTGCTCGCCAACCCCAAGAGCCTGCTGCTCGGTGCGGCGGCTCAGCTCGGCGTGTTTGTCGCCTTCTTCGGCGCCGTGTGCCTCGGCTTCACCGGCCCCCAGGCCGCGTCCATCGGCATCATCGGCGGCGCGGACGGCCCCACCGCCATCTTCCTTACGACGAAGCTGGCTCCGGAGCTCCTCGGCCCCATCGCCATCGCGGCCTACTCCTACATGGCCCTGATCCCGCTCATTCAGCCGCCGATCATGAAGGCCATGACCACCGACAAGATGCGCAAGGTCAAGATGGTCCAGACCCGTGCGGTCTCCAAGACCGAGAAGATCGTTTTCCCGATGGTCGTCTCCACCTTCGTCATCCTGCTCCTGCCCTCCACCGCCCCGCTGATCGGCTGCCTCATGCTCGGCAACCTCTTCCGTGAGTGCGGCGTGACCGACCGTCTCTCCGATACCGTGCAGAACGCGCTGATGAACATCATCACCATCTTCCTTGCAACGAGTGTCGGCGCCACGATGGTCGCGCAGAACTTCCTGAACCTGAACACCATCAAGATCATCGTACTCGGCCTGATTGCCTTTGCGATCTCCACCGTGGGCGGTCTGCTGGGTGGCCTTGTGATGTACAAGACCTCCGGCGGCACCATCAACCCCCTGATCGGCTCCGCGGGCGTCTCCGCCGTGCCGATGGCCGCGCGCGTCTCCCAGGACGTGGGCCGCAAGTACAACAAGAATAACTACCTCCTGATGCACGCCATGGGCCCCAACGTGGCCGGCGTCATCGGCTCCGCCATCGCGGCAGGCTTCCTGCTCTCCGTCTTCGGCTGAGAAGTATCTCCCAAACCGCAGACTCCTCCGGGCTTTCGCCCGGGGGAGTTTTTTGCTGTGATCGTCCTTGAAAAAATACTATGCGTTGTGTTCCGAGTTATAGACTGTCAGGGATGCGCCCCTCTGTCTTGACATTGCTCCTCGCGGCTATGCCGCGAGGAGGGAACCCGGAGAACCGTTTCTTTCCCCAACGGGAAAAAATGGGTCTTGACCTGAGCACCTTATGCTTTCTGAGCATTTGGAACAATACGCATATAGTATGAAATGGCGAATTCGCACAATGCCTGTACGAATTCGCCATCTGCTGTTCCGTCGGGAGGACCGGGATGCATTTCCTCACACCAGGTCCTTATGTGCCTCGTAGAACTCGCGGTAGTCCTTTAACATGTACTTTAAGAGGTTCGGGGTGTCGAGCTGGTAGGGACACTTGGAGGCGCAGCTGCGGCAGCCGATGCAGTCGTCGATCTTGTTCATCTTCGCCTGCCACTCCGGCGTCATATACTGCTGCCAGGGAGAGCGGCGCAGCAGCATATTCATGCGGGCGCAGTTACGGATCTCGATCCCCATGGGACACGGCATGCAGTAGCCGCAGCTACGGCAGAAGGTGCCGGAGAGTTCCTGTCGCTCTTTCCGGATAAAGGCGTCCAGCTCCGCATCCATCTGCGGGTCCTCCTCTGCCATCCGGAGCCATTGCTCCAGCTCCTCCAGCTTCTGGATGCCCCAAATGGGGACCACGTTGTCATAGAGGTTCATGAAAGCGTGGCAGGCGCGCACATTGGTCAGAAGGCCGCCCGCGAGGCCCTTCATGGCGATATAGCCCATGTCGGCCTCTCTGCACTTGTCCGCAAGGGCGAGATCCTGTTCGGAGGAGATATAGCTGAAGGGGAACTGCAGGGTCTCAAAAAGGCCGGAGGCGATGCAGTCCTCCGCCACCTTGACCCGGTGGGTGGTGACGCCGATGTGTCGGATCCAGCCCCGCGCCTTTGCCTCCAATGCCCCGGCGAAGGCTCCGTCCGGATCGTCGGGATCCGGTACCTCGGGCACCTGGTGGAACTGGAAGAGGTCGATGTAGTCGGTCTTCATCATCCTGAGGCTGTTTTCGATATGGGCCAGTACCCCCGCCTTGTCCCGCGCGGCGCTCTTGGTGGAGATCACGATCTGATCGCGCACGTCCGCGAGCGCAAGGCCGATCTTCTCCTCGCTGTCGGTGTAGGCGTTGGCTGTGTCAAAGTAGCGTATGCCGCCCTCGTATGCCGCCTGCAGGAGCTTCACGGCATAATCCTTATCACAGCGCTGCACCGGCAGGCAGCCCATGGCGGTCTTGGTGACAACAAGGCCGGTTTTTCCCAGAGTCAGTGTTTTCATCAGAATATCCCCCTTTGAATATTTGCTTTCCCCTTGAGGGGCAGGTGGCTCGCCCCGATCTCACGTGAGGGGCGAGACGGATGAGATGTCAATGTTGCCGCTTGCGCGGAGCCGTTCTGAGGCGGTGAGTTCCACCTCATCCGCCCCTTCGGGGCACCTTCCCCTCAAGGGGAAGGCTTTTTAAAACGGCCAGGTCGGGAGCCACGAGCGGAGGATGCCGTCCCGGATCGGCAGGCCCGCGAGATTCGGGTAAAAGAGCGCGAACACCGCGAGACTCAAGACCGCAAGGCCGGCCACATAGAGTCTGCCGCGCGGCAGGTTTCGCACCATCACATCAAAGCAGCGCCCAAGCGCCAGAGCCAGAAAGATCGTGCAGGGGAAGTAATGGTAGGCAAAGGTCAGGCGCGGCACCGCCACCCAGGGCAGGAGCTGCGCGAGATAGCCCAGCAGGATATAGGCCGAGACCCGGTCCCGGCGCGCGACGGCGAGATAGCCCAGCACGAAGAGCGCGAAGAGCCCGCCCCAGCAGAGCACCGGATTCACGAAGGCGCCGAAGCTCACGTGCCGCCCGTCCGGCAGGTAGTCCAGATAGTAGAGGATGGGCCGGATGTCCAGGATCCACTGATACCAGTGGGAGGAGTAGGGGTGCGTCGCGACGAGGCCCGCGTGGTAGTTGAACATGTACGCCTGGTTGTGCAGGACGATATCGAGATACTCCCGACTCAAAAGGTTCGTGATGCCCCGCGCCCGCCCGTAAGGGATGTAGGCGAGATAGTAGATGAGCCCCGGCACGAGGATAAAAAACACCACGCAGAAGAGGGCGTTTTTCACAAAGCCCTGGAAATCCAGCCGCCCCGCCCGGGCGCTCTCGATCACCCACCAGAGCCAGATCACCGCGAGGCCCGCCCCGGCATAGAAGCAGGTCCACTTGCTCGCCGCTCCGAGACCGAAGCTCAGCCCGCAGAGAGCCAGATCCCGCAGCCGCCCCTCGCTGATGAAGAGATACATAAAGAGATACATCAGCAGGATGAAGAACACGGCATAGGTGTCGATGGTGGCGATGCGGGTCTGGACAAAGTGCATGAAATCCGTCGCCGTCAAGGCCGTCGCCGCGGCGGGGACAAAGCGGCCGCCGAAGAGCTTCTTTGCGAAGATATAGAGCAGCGGCAGCATCAGAACGCCGAAGAGCGTCCCCGAAAAGCGCCAGCCGAAGGGAGTCATTCCGAAGAGGGCGATGCCGAGCCCGATGATGCTCTTGCCGAGGGGCGGGTGCGTGATCTCATAGGGATACACGCCGTGGAGCTGCTCCCAGGCGGTGCGGGCATGGTAGATCTCATCAAAGTAGGCGGAGTTCAGGAAGGTCTGCCGATCCGGGCAGAGCTCCTGCTCGTCGATGAGGGCCGCTGTGCCGGAGAGGGCGGGGACAGTCCTCCCCCCCTCTGTCTGCGCGACGACCTCTCCGAGCCAGACCTCTCCGTGGCCCCGGATGCGGAGCGTGCCGCCGGTAACGGGCTCCGTGAGTGTGACGGGGATCCACTTGAGGACCTCCGCGTGGCTCTGCTCCAGCTCGGCCACAACGCGGGGCAGCTCCCCCTCGGCTGTGTACTCGACGGTGTAGCCCCCGATGCCGACGCCCGTGAAGAGCATGAGACGGGAGACCGCGCCCCCCGCGGGGTCCGGGGCGAGCTGCGCGCTCTCCTGCTCGAGGCTGATAAAGCTCTGGGGCGAGCGCGTGTTGCCGAGGCCCGTGAAGGCGGCCGCGGCATAGAGGAGCGTGAGCACCGCCATCACGAGCGCGTCCACGCGGTCAAGGCGGCCCTCCCCGCGGCCGAGCCTGCAGGTTCTGAGCTCCGGCAGGAGGAGGAAGAACACCACGAGCAGCAGAAAGCACGCCGCCGGGAGAAAAAATTTTACGATATCAGACATAGGATCGAAGGGAGACGATGAACGCGCCCCGCCCGTAGGGGTCGATTCCCAGATCGACCCGAAAACGCATCAAACGGCACTTTTTTCGGCTGATCCCCGCGGGAAGGCGATCTTCTCACAGTCTCTTTTCCTTTACAGTGTTTTCAGAATCTCGTGCAGCTCATGCACGTCCGCGAGGACATAGTCGGGCTTACGCTCAGCCTCGGCGAGAATCTTCTCGTCCGTCTCGCCGCTCATTACGAGCACGGACACGGAGCCCGCGTTCTGGGCTACGGCGATGTCGGTATAGATACGGTCGCCCACGGCGCAGATCTTCTCGTTGGGGATGCCGGTCATCTCCGCGATGACGTCGATCATGTTGCGGTTGGGTTTTCCGATGTAGTTGGGCTTTACGCCGCTCGAGGCCGTGAGCAGGGCGCAGATGCTGCCGCAGTCGGGCAGGACCTCGTCATGCGGCATGGGGCAGACCCAGTCGGGGTTCGCCGCGATGAAGACGGACCCGCGCCGGAGATAGTGGCAGGCCCTGTCGAGCTTCTCATAGACAAGCTCCGTATCGAAGCCCTGGACCACCACATCCACAGTCTCGGCGTCCGTGCGGCCCAGCTCGTCGTTCACGAGCTTGACGCCGTAGCTCTGCAGCTCCCGGTAGAAGGCCTTTGTTCCCGCGAGATAGACGCTCGCCCCCGGGTGGCGCTGGTTGAGGTACATGCCGGTGGCCATGCCGGAGGTAAAGACGTTCTCCCGCTCACAGGGGAAGCCCAGCTTTCTGAGACGGGTGATGTAGTCCTCGCCCGCGCGGGAGGAGTTGTTCGTGAGGTAGATGTACTTTTTGCCGAGGCGCGGCAGATCCTCCATCAGTTCGATCGCACCCTCGTACACATTATCCCCGAGATACAGCGTTCCATCCATGTCGAAGAGGAACAGCTCAGTATTTTTCAGCTTCGTATAATCCATATCTCTCTCCCAATCTTTTTGTGATCTTTATCGTTTAGGCAATACCGCATGATTCGGCGAGCGCGAGTCTCTCGATTGAAAACATCGTTTTCAATCGGATTTAGGGAAGCGCTGATTAAATAGAAGTGTGCGGATTGGCGAGCAGATTTTTCGCCTGATGAAGGTGAGAAATCGCAGGTGTACTTTGTGTACATCAAGATTTCGAGATAATATCAGACGGAAAAGATGCCGTCAAGACGTGCGCGGCGGTTTATTCAGCGTTTCCTTAGTTTTCTCCCCACAGGAGCGCGCATTTGACCGCCTTGCCCCAGCCGCGGAGAAGCTCCCTGCGCCGCCCCTCCTCCATCTCCGGGGTGAAGACCTTGTCGATGGCCCAGTTGTTCTTCACGTCCTCCAGGCTCTCCCAGTAGCCCACCGCGAGCCCCGCGAGATAGGCCGCGCCCAGAGCGGTGGTCTCGATGCAGCGGGGACGATAAACGTCCGAGCCGATCAGGTCCGCCTGGAACTGCATGAGGAAATTGTTGGCGCTGGCGCCGCCGTCCACCTTGAGCTCCGCGATAGGGATGCCGGAGTCGCGCTCCATGGCGCGGGCGATGTCGTGGGTCTGGTAGGCCAGGCTCTCGAGCGTCGCGCGCACCAGATGTGCGCGGGAGAAGCCGCGGGTGATGCCCACCACACAGCCGCGGGCGCGCTGACTCCAGTGCGGGGCGCCGAGGCCCGTGAAGGCGGGCACCACATAGCCGCCCGCGGTGTCGGCCACCTTTTCGGCGTACTGCTGGCTCTCCTTGGCGGAGGTAATGACGCCGAGCTCATCGCGCAGCCACTGGATCGCGGCGCCGGCGACGAAGATGCTGCCCTCCAGGGCGTACTGCACCTGGCCCCCGGCGGAGGCGGCGATGGTGGTGACGAGGCCGTTGCGGCTCATGACGGGCTCGGTGCCGGTATTCATAAGCAGGAAGCAGCCGGTGCCGTAGGTATTTTTCATGGTGCCCGGCTCAAAGCAGCACTGGCCGAAGAGGGCGCACTGCTGGTCGCCCGCGGCGCCCGCGATGGGGATCTCCCCGCCGAACATCTCAAAGTCCGTCTTGCCGTAGACAAAGCTCGAGGGCTTGACCTCCGGCAGCATGGAGGCGGGGATGTTCAAGAGTTTCAGCAGATCCTCGTCCCACTGCAGGGTGTGGATGTTGAAGAGCATGGTGCGGCTTGCGTTGGTGTAGTCCGTAACGTGGACCCTGCCGCCCGTGAGCTTCCAGATGAGCCAGGTATCAACGGTGCCGAAGAGGAGCTTGCCCGCCGCGGCCCGCCTGCGTGCGCCGGGGACGTTGTCGAGCAGCCACTGGATCTTGGAGCCGGAGAAGTAGGCGTCCGGGACGAGGCCGGTCTTCTCGCGGATCTTGTCCCCATGCCCCTCGGCCACCAGCCTGTCGATGATGTCCGAGGTGCGGCGGCACTGCCAGACGATGGCGTTGGCGATGGGCTCCCCGGTCTCCTTGTCCCAGACGACGGTGGTCTCGCGCTGGTTTGTGATGCCGATGGCGGCGATCTCCTTGGCGCTGACGCCGAGCTTCGCCATTGCGGCGTGGGCCACCTCATAGGTGGTGTCCCAGATCTCGTTGGCGTCGTGTTCCACCCAGCCGGGCTGGGGGAAAATCTGACGGAATTCCTTGTTGACGACAGAGCAGATGTTGCCGGACTTGTCAAAGAGAATGCACCGGCTGCTGGTGGTTCCCTGGTCAAGGGACATGATGTACTGCATAACAAAGCTCCTTTTTATTCTTTTTTAATCGATGATTTCCTTGATAAGCTTTGGGCGCTCGACAGGGGTGTCGGAGAAGGTGCAGCAGGCGCGCAGCAACGCCGCCGCCTCTCTCGCCTTCTCTTCGGTGGAGGCGTGGATGGTGCCGAGACTCTCGCCCTTCTCCACCCGGTCGCCCGCCTTTTTGTCCAGCACGAGACCCACGGAGAGGTCGATCTCGCTCTCCTTGGTGACACGCCCGCCGCCGAGGTGCATAGAGATCAGGCCCACCTTCTCGCAGTCCATGTGACTGAGATATCCCGCCGTCTCCGAGGGCACCGCAAGCTGCACCGGGGCAGCGGGCAGGCGGGCGGTGTCATACACGTCCCGGGCGTCCCCGTCCTGGGCCTCGACAAGCTGGCTGAGTTTTTCGAGGGCCGCGCCGCTGTCGATGGTCTCCTGCAGCATTTTGCGGGCCGCGTCTCTGTCTGCCGCGGCGCCCGCTTCGGTGAGGATGCAGCTTCCGAGCGTGAGGCAGAGCTCCAGCAGATCGCCCTTTGTCTCACCGCGGAGAACGGAGATAGCCTCCTTCACCTCCAGGGCGTTGCCCACCGCGCGGCCCAGGGGCTGGTCCATGTCAGTGATGACCGCGGCGCACTTTTTCCCGGCGAGCTTGCCGATCTGCGTGAGGCCGCGGGCAAGCTCCCGCGCCTGCTCCTCGGTCTTCATGAAGGCGCCGCTGCCGCATTTCACGTCCAGCACGATCACATCTGCGCCCGAGGCGAGCTTCTTGGACATGATGGAACTCACGATCAGGGGGATGCTGGGCACGGTGCCGGTCACGTCCCGCAGGGCGTAGAGCTTCTTATCCGCCGGGACGATATCCGCCGTCTGCCCGATGAGGGCGATGCCGATACGGTTGACGTTCTCGATAAAGCGCCGCTCTCCGATGGCGATGTTATAACCCGGAAAGCTCTCCAGCTTGTCCAGCGTCCCGCCCGTGTGGCCGAGGCCCCGGCCGGACATCTTTGCGATGCGCAGGCCGCAGGCCGCCACCATGGGGCAGAGTATCAGACTTGTCTTGTCGCCGACGCCGCCGGTGGAATGCTTGTCCGCCTTAATGCCCTCGATGGCGCTGAGATCCACGACCTCGCCCGAGTGCATCATCGCCATGGTGAGATCCAGGGTCTCCCGGTCGTTCATCCCCCGCAGGAGAATGGCCATGCACATGGCGGACATCTGGTAATCCGCGATCTCTCCGCGGACATAGCCGTCGATCATAAAGCGGATCTCCTCGCCGCTCAGCTCCCCGCCGTCGCGTTTTTTCGCGAGCAGATCAGTCATCAGCATGATAGATCACCCTTCCCGATTATCTTTCTGTTAACATGTGCAAAGTGTACAAAGTTATATTTTATTATACACCCGTTTTCCGCTGTTCTCAATAGCGAAAAACCAGATATTTCTTCCCCTCGATCACCCGCTCGACGGCTCTCGGATTTGGGGTGCGGAGCTTCGCCGGCAGGGCGAGAAGGCGCGCGGCCCCGTCGATGGCGACGAGACTGCCGTCCGGCCGTCTGACCCACAGAAGTCCCTCCTCCGGCTCCGGATCGGGCTCTGTCTCCGGGACCGGGGGTGTCCCTGCCGGTTTCTCTGTCTCCTCCCCTTCCAGGTCGGAGGCATATTCGATGGGCTCCGGGAAGCCGCACAGCTCCGCGCGGCTGAGTCTCCGCCGCAGCCGGAGGCCCCCGCTCCCGGGCTGCATCACGCCGAGATAGGCGCTGCGCCCTGCCCCGTGCACCCAGAGTCGGACGAGCTCTCCCCTCCCCGGCAGCGCAGCTTCGAAAACCGTATACAGGCCGTCACGCGCGACAGACAGGCGGCCCGCCTCCCTGCCGTCTATCCGAATGGGCACATCCACAGAAACCCCTCCAAACATAAAAACTCCCCTGCCCACAGGATATGGGAAGGGGAGTTTGCTTATTCGATTACGAGCCCAGTCCGAAGCTCACGGCGAGGGCATTGTCCACGGCGCTCATCGTGTTCTTGTCGAGCTTGCCCATCCGCTCCCGCAGGCGGGATTTGTCGATGGTGCGTATCTGCTCGAGCAGGATGACGCTGTCGCGGTTGAGGCCGACGCTGCGGCCGTGCA
>CAMHEN010000099.1 GCA_946184165.1 uncultured Clostridia bacterium
ACCGGGTCATCATCTACAAGGACGGCAGCATCGACGTCAAGCTGCAGCTCAGAAAATATCTGAAAGATACCGAAAACCTTCCAGAATGACGGTTTTTCAGAACGTTTTAACCCTTCTCCCCATCCGATATTCGTTCCCATGATTGCGGGGGAGCTGCGGCGGTTTTTGCGGGACCACAGCGCGGTGCGGGTGTCGCGTTCCATGCGGGACACGGCCTATCGGGTTCTGCAGGCCAAGGAGAAGCTCACCGCCGAGACCGGGCGGGAGCCGGATGTGGACCAGATCGCCAAAAGCCTCGGCATCCCGCGGCAGGAGGTGGTCTTCTCTCTCGAGGCCATCACGGACCCCGTCTCCCTCTATGACCCGGTCTACGCCGACGGCGGAGAGAACGCCACCGTCATGGACCAGATCGGCGACAGCCGCAACACGGACGAGCACTGGCTGGAGCAGATTGCCCTGGAGGAGGCGGTCCGGCGCCTGGATGCGCGGGAGAAGCGCATCCTCGCCCTGCGCTTTTACGACGGGCGCACACAGATGGAGGTCGCGAAGGTGGTGGGGATCTCCCAGGCGCAGGTTTCGCGCCTGGAGAAAAACGCGATACGGCGAATCAAAAAAGAGCTCGGTAATTAAAAAACACGGGAGGAGCCTGAGCCCCTCCCGTGAGGTTTTTATTTCTGTATATGCTTTGTACCGCGTTATCAGCCCTGGACCTCGAGAAGCAGATCGTTCCAGTGCTCGAGGATCTCGGCCTTGTGCTCGGTGAGATAGGGAACGTCACGCACGACCCACTTGATATCCTCGGTGGCGGGCAGGAGGCTCTCACCGTAGACGGTATCCTTGTTGGTCATGCGCAGGGTCTTGAGGTGCTGGGCGATGTAGGAGCAGCCCTCCGCGGAGCAGACCCAGTTGACGAGGGCCTTGGCAGCCTCGGGGTGCTTGCAGTTCTTGATGACGGCCATGCCAAAGGCGGAAGCGGAGGCGCCGTCAGCGGGGTAACGCATGGTGAAGTGGTCGTCAGCGCCCTGCTGGATGAGCTTGATGGCGCCGTCCTCGTAGGTCAGGCCGACAACATACTCGCCCTGCTCAACGAGCTTGAAGCAGTTGGAGGAGGAGTCGGAGATGACGAGGTTCTTCATGAGCTTCTGGATGTAATCCCAGGCCTCGTCGGAGTTGTTGCCGAAGACGGACATGATGTTGCAGAGGTTGTTCCAGGCGGCGGAGGAGCTGTTGGGGTTGGAGAAGATGATCTTGCCCTCAAGTTTCGGGTCGAGCAGGTCGGCGTAGCTGCGGATGTCAAGGCCCAGCTCCTTCTCAAGCTCGGTGTTGATGGCGAAGACGACGGTGGACAGGTGGTCCATGGAGTAGATGCCGTTGGGGGTGGAGTAGCCCTCGATGGCGTTGGCGGATTCCTCGGAAACCCAAGGCTCGAAGAGCTCGGCATACTGCATGCCGTCGGAGTCGGCCAGGCCGCCCCAGGTCACGTCGCCCTGTGGGTTGTCGGCCTCGGCGGCAATACGGGAGGTGGTCTCACCGATGGTGCCGGAGACGACTTCGATCTCGCAGTCGGGGTAGACTTCGTTGAAGCCGCTGATAAGAGCATCCAGGTCCTTCTCGGTCATGGTCGAATAGAGGACCAGGGTGTCGCCGATGTCTTCCGCGGCGTAAGCGGTCACGGAGGTGAGGGCGAATACCATGCAGAGCAGCAGTGTGAGCGCGATGATTTTCTTCATAGTGGTTTCTCCTTTACATAGATTTTGTTATTTTCCCAAGCGCTGCTGACGCTTGTAAGGACGAGGGGGGTTAGAGCTTGATGTCATCCTCGCTGCCGCTGACCTTGATGTAGATGAGCAGCGACAGGATGGTGACGACGGTCAGGATGGCGGCGAAGGCGCAGGCGGTGCCGTAGTTGCCGCGGTTGATCTGGACATAGGTGCTCATGGTGAGGGTGATGGTCTTGTTGTTATAGAGGATGATGGAACCGGAGAGCTCCGTCACGATGGCGACCCAGCTCAGGATCGCGCCGGAGACGATGCCGCTCGACATCATGGGCACCGTGATCCTGGCGAAGGTCTTGAGCTTGGAGGCGCCGAGACTGATGGCGGCCTCCTCAATACTCGGGGAGATCTGCATGAGGGTTGCCGAGGCGGAGCGTATCGTGTACGGCATACGCCGGACCACGAGGTTCAGGATCATGATAGTCATGGTGCCGGTGAGGGCGAAGGGCTTGGAGCCGAAGGCCATGACCAGCGCGATGCCGACAACGGCGCCCGGCATGATATAGGGCAGCATCGCCATGGTGTCGATGGCGTGGTTGATGGGGCTGGAGCGGCGCACCACGAGATAGGACACGATCACGGCAAAGACGATGATAATGATGAGCGAGCCGACGCCGAGTGTCAGGGTGTTGTTGATGGAGCGCACCAGGAGCTTCTTGGCGGCCAGGCGATAGTTATTGAAGGAGTAGCCGGTTTTGAAGACGGCGCCGTCACTGTTGACAAAGGACAGGTAGACGATGTAGAGGTTCGGGGCAAAGCCGATGAAGATCAGCAGATAGGCGTACAGGTGCATCAGAAAGCCGCCGATACCCTTTGCGGGCTTTTTCTCCACGGGGTGCAGGGCGCTGATGGAGAAGCGGAACTTGCCGGTGGCCCACTGCTGGAGGAAGAAGACCAGCGCCGTAATGAGAATGGCGATCACGGAGATGGCGGCGGCAAAGCCGTAGTCGCGCCCGTTTTCACCGAGGTACTGGGAGTAGATCTCCACAGGGAAGGTGCGGTAGCCCTCGCCGATGATCATGGGTGTGCCGAAGTCCGCAAAGGCCTGCATGAATACCATCAGGGAGGCGGCGAGTACGGTCGGCATGGAGAGCTGGAGGATGATCTTGAAGAAGCGCCTGACGCCGGTGCAGCCCATGTTGGCCGAGGCCTCGATGAGGGTGTTGTCGATGTTGCGGAAGGCGCCGTTCATGTAGATGAACACCAGGGGGAAGTACTTGAGCGCCTGTACGAGCAGGATCCCCTTGAAGCCGTAGATACTGCCGAGCCTGATCTTGAAGACGTTCAGGAAAAACTTCGTCACGATGCCGTTGCGCCCGAGGAGCATGATCCAGGACAGCGCACCCAGGAACGGGGCGGACATGCAGCACAGGATGCTCACGACGAAGATCACCTTCGCCCCCTTCAGCCGGTAGAAGCTGTAGAAATACGACAGGGGGATGCCGATCAGAAGCGAGACAAGGGTGACCACGATGGTGACCTTGAAGCTGTTGATGATGGTGTTGGTGTAATACTTCTTTGCAAAAAATTTGGAGAAGTTTGCAAGGGTGAGGGCACCCTCCTTATCGTACAGGGACTGCTTGAGGATGCCGAACATGGGGTAGACAAGGATCAGCAGGAACAGGAGGAAGAACACAATGGTCATCACTGTCCACAGTTCAAATTTCTTGTTTTTCTCCATCGCGGCTCACCTCACGCATCGAGGTCGTTTTTGACCCCTGTGAGAATATTCTTCGTGCCGTCGGCGAGGAAGAGGTTGACCTTCTCGGTGTTGATGGTGAGCGAGATGCGCGCGCCCTTTCCGAGAGTCTCCTCAATGGAGGACTCCTGGATGATCTCCACATCCTCACCGGAATCGAGCTTCACGAAGTAGTGGGTGTTGAGGCCGAGGAAGACGGCGTCCTGCACGGTGCCCTTGAGGCCATCGGCATTTGCGTCACGGTTGAGGAGCAGCTCCTCCGGACGGACGCTGATCTGGATCTTCTGGGACTGCATGTACTCGGGGGCGACGGTGTCCATCTGCGTCCTGTAGTCGCTGAGACACAGGAAGGCTTTCCCGCCCTCGACCTGCAGCTCGCCCTCGAGCATGTTGGTGCGGCCGATGAAGGTCGCGACAAAGACGTTCGCCGGGCGCTGATAGATGCTCTTCGGGTTGCCGATGTGCTGGATGACGCCGGCGTTCATGACGGCGATCCTGTCGGAGACCGCCATGGCCTCCTCCTGGTCGTGGGTGACGTAGACGCAGGTGATACCCACGTCGTGCTGGATATTCTTGATGACGGTGCGCATCTCCACGCGCAGCTTCGCGTCGAGGTTGGAGAGCGGCTCATCCATCAGCAGCACATCCGGGCTGATGCAGAGCGCCCTCGCGAGGGCGACGCGCTGCTGCTGTCCGCCGGAGAGGCGGTCCGGCATCCTGTCAGCCAGGGTGTCGATCTGCATGAGCTTCAAAAACTGATCGGTGCGGGACTTGATTTCCTCCCTGGGCATGCGCCGGTTTTTCAGACCGAACTCCACATTCTTGCGGACCGTATAGTGCGGGAAGATTGCATAGTTCTGAAAAACCATACCGATGTTTCTCTTGGAGGGGTCAAGGTCGTTGATGCGCTTGTCTCCAAAGAAAAAGTCGCCGCCCTCGATGCTGTTGAAGCCTGCGATCATACGCAGGAGGGTCGTTTTCCCGCAGCCCGACGGGCCCAGCAGCGTGAAAAACTCACCCGGTTTGATGTTGACGCTCAAATCGGGAATGATAACGTTGTCGCCGTACTTCTTCAGCGCGTGGCTTATCCTGATTTCAACGCTCATCTGCAATCACTCCTTTATTTTTAATCGACTGCAAACCATGTTCGCAGCATACATCACAGCTTGATCATCCGCCGGATGCGCATGAGCGTGAGGCGGTTTCGCACGAGGGGAGAATACTTCAACAGCGTCCCTGTATCCGCGGAGGCAACACCGATGTCCTCCAGCGTGCGCTTCGCGCCGAGCTTTTCGAGCAGGCCGCAGAAGGTCTCCGCACTGGGGATGGAGGCAATGATTCTGCGGATCTCGGGCCAGGTATCGCCAAGGACCTCCTTCGTCACGGGACGCAGGCAGTCCTCCTTATTTTCTGTGAGGATGGCGTCGGCGAGCTTTTCGCCGAAGAAAGCGGAGACATCCGCTTCGTCGATGGGGGTGTAGTCCGTAAGATAGGGCGTAATATCCTCGACGGCTGTGAGGCGCTCATATTCCCGCGCCGCGACGACGGAGCCGACGCCTGTCTTCTCCCCGTGCAGGGCGGGGAAACGGACGTCGAAGCGCTCCGGCCCCATCTCGATCATATGGGAGATGTGGTGCTCGGCGCCGGAGGCCGGGCGGGAGTTGCCCATCATCTGCATGGCGATCCCGCTCATTACAAGGGC
Source organism: uncultured Clostridia bacterium (assembly GCA_946184165.1). GTDB lineage: Bacteria > Bacillota > Clostridia > Oscillospirales > Oscillospiraceae > Limivicinus. Next base: position 5,177 of record CAMHEN010000099.1, read on the forward strand.
GTAGGTCACGTCGGCATAGGCCGCGTCCTCCCCGGCGAGGATGCCCGGTATGCTCGCGAGCACCGTGTCGGCGGCGTCCGCCATGATGTCGCGGATGCGCACGCAGAGGTATTCGCCGGTGAGCAGATGGGCGATCTCCCAGTCCGCCCGGGCGGTGTACTTGGCCATAATATCTCCGATGCCGCTCAGCACCAGCTCGAAGGGGGCCTTGCGGATAATCTCCGTGTCCGCAATGACGATCTCCGGTGCGACAGCCGGCAGGGTCTTTTTGTAACCGTACCAGGTCATGGCGGCGACGGTGCTGCAGAAGCCGTCCACGCTTGCGGCCGTGGGGCAGGAGACAAAGCGGATGCCCCGCTCGTGCGCGCAGAAGCGGGCGATGTCGTGGATGGTGCCGCTGCCGACGGCGACGATGACCTCCACGTCGGGCTCCAGCAGGGAGAGCACCTTCGCGGTGGAATTCTCGTCGGCGTGCAGGCCGTTGGGGTCCAGCACGATCTCCTGCTCCGCCTTCGGACGGCGGTCCGCGGCGGCGGCGTACGAGTGCTCCCCATAGAGGGCGCAGCGCTTTCCGGTGATCTGATACCGCGCCATGTACTTTTCGAAATCGAACAGGCAGCCGCTCTCAATGACCGCGGCTTTCGTCACCATCCGGTGCTCTCTCCCGCAGGAGCAGCGTCCGCTGTAGACAGAGCTGTCAACAAACATAAACCATCACTCCAGGAATTCTTTCAGATATTCGGCGAGGCGGGTATAGTCGTCCACGCACACGAAGCGAAAGTCGGACCGGTACACAGCCTCGTCGTTGCCGCCCGGGCCGTAGTCGTCTCCCACGTACACGAGTTCGTCATGCCCCATCCCCTGCTCCCGGCAGAACCTGTCGAGGGCGTAGTATTTGTTGTAGGGCAGCGGGGCAAAGTCAAAGGAGGAGCTGCCGCCGACGAACACCGTGTAGTCGGGAAAGCTGCGCTTCACATCCTCGTACATTTTCCGGCGCTTCGAGCGGTCCGGGTCGAAGGCGAGCTTGTCGCGGATGTCGGCCCTCGTCCCCAGCAGGGGAAAGGTCACGCAGCCGGATTCGTGAAACTCCACGCCCTCGCCGCGGTAGTCGGTATAGCCGTACTTCTCCCGCAGCGCCGCAACACGGGCGGCGACGCTCTCCCTGTCGCAGGGGGCGTGCTCGTCATACACCGTCTTGAGGGCGTCCGCCTCTTCGTCGTAGCGGCAGTACTGCATCCCATAGTTTCCGATGACGTCGATGGGATAGCCGTTCATCTGCCGGAAAATCCGCATGGACTGCCCGGCTCCCACCATCAGAAGCCGATAGGATTTCCTGAGCTTGTCCAGGATCCCGATATTCGGCTGGGCAAGGGGCGTCCTGTGCTGGGTGAGCGTCCCGTCCAGGTCAAAGGCCAATATTTTGATGTTGTTCATACTCGTTTCCATATGAAAAATTATATGCTATAGTTAGGTTAAAAGCAACAATTTTTTTGAGAATCAGGGGCTAAAATTTGTTGAAATCGGGAAAGGTGCACAAAAACAGGCGCTGCTTTTTAGCACATCTGCGGTTTCCTTTCCTGCCGGCGGCTCATACTGCGCCCCGCGCCCTGAGATCCCGCACAAGCTCGTCCGTGATCTCCTCCGTGAGATCGAGATCCCACACAAGCTGATAGAGCGTGTAGATGCCGCGGGTCTCCTTGCACACAAGCAGGGTGTCGCGCAGAAGCGCTTCGTCCACGCCGATGTCTTTCGGGTCGCAGGGGCAGCCCAGATCCCGCAGCATGGCGCGCAGCTTCTCAGCGGGATAGGCGCTCTCGAGGGTGCTTCGCACTTCCGCCCATTTCTCCTCCAGGGCGTCAATGCGCCGGAGCCTGCCCTCGGTGCGGTTTTTGCCGAACTTCTCCTCCAGGGCGAAAATGGCGTCCGCAGCGCTGCCGTAGGTCCTTTCGATCAGGGTCTTCCAGGCGTCGGGGTCGTAGCTTCTCGCGGCGGCCCGGGCGCGGTCAAAGTCGACGGTACGGCCGCGCAGCGCCTCCGCCACAGAGAGGGCCAGCACCGTCGCCACGGCCACCTGCTCCCCGTGCATGGCGAAGGGCCTGCCGCGCTGGTCGCCGATCACCTCCCAGTAGTGGGACATGTGGTGTTCTGCCCCGGAGATGGCGCGAGAGCTGCCGTAGAGGCTGATGGAGGCGCCGCTTATAAGCAGGGCGTTCATCACGTCACCGATGGCCTCCGGGTCCCGGGCGCGCAGTCTGTCGGCCTTGCCCAGGATGTCCTGCACATAGTCGTTGACGAGATCTGCGATATGGGGGCAGTAGTGCTCCCCGTTGACCACGGCCCCGAGGCGCCAGTCGTTCAGGGCATTGAGCTTGCCGACGAGATCGCCGAAGCCCGCGATGGTCATGCGGTAGGGGGCGGCTTTGAGGATATCCGTGTCGCCGATGATGACTTCGGTGCTGTGGGCGGGCATGGTGGCCTTGAGATTGTCCACGTTCATGATCCCGACCGAGGCGGAGAAGCCGTCCATGGGCGCCGCGGTCGCGACCGTGAAGCAGGGCAGGCCCAGCTTGAAGCTCGAAAAGCGGAGCATGTCGGTGATGGAGCCGGTGCCGCAGCCGATCATCAGATCACAGTCGTCCGGCTTGTTGAGCACGATCTCGCCCAGCGTCGCCTCGTCAAAGCCGAGATGCCTGATGATCAGCACGAAGGGATCAAAGCCCGCCGTGCGCAAAAGCTCCTCGCAGCGCTTTCCCGCAATGTCATAGGTGATTTTGTCACAGAGGATGTAGGGCTTCGTATAGCCGAAGTCCCGCACATAGCCGGGGATGGAGGCAAGGGCGCCGGGGCCGATGTTTACGGCCTTGATGGGCGCGTAGTGGGTGCGCCCGCAGGAGCACTCCAGCTCCACGTTCAGATACTTCTCGATGCTCTGTGTCGTGTCATACATTTTCATACCGCTCTGTCCGTCCTTTCCGGTTCGGTTATCATGCCCTCATTATACTTGGCCTCAGGCCGCTTTTCAATTGCAACTTCTCCCGCAAACGAAACCATCTCCAATCCGTTTTCTGCCGCGGCGTGTACGCGGCAGAAAATACTTCTCGCCCCGCAAGTGTGCGGTCCGCCAAAGCGGGCAAGGAGTGCGCGCAGCGGGGTGTAAAAAATCGCAGACAAAGTCTCTTGGACTTTGTCTGCGATTTGGAGACTGTCAAAAAACCTTGCGGCAGTGCACGATCATAGAGTTGCAGGGGAGCTCGAGGGGGCAAGGCCCGCCTCGAATACAATAAACCGCCGTCTGAAAAGACTTGAATTTCAAGGCTTTTCAGATATCAGCATTTTGCTTCGAGCAAAATGCTCGGCGGCAAAGCGCAGTCAAAGAAGTCCTAAAAAGGACTTTTTTGACAAGCTGAAACCCGGGGCGTTTTTGTGCGCTCCGGGTTTTGGGTCGTATTCGGTTCAGCCGCCGAGGTAGGCCTTCTGGACCTCCTCGCTCGCGGCAAGCTCCTCGCCCGTGCCGCTGAGCGTGATGCGCCCGGTCTCCATGACGTATGCGCGGTCGGCGATGGAGAGCGCCATCTCGGCGTTCTGCTCCACGAGGAGGATGGTGGTGCCCGCCTTGTGCAGAGCGCTGATGATGTCGAACACCTGCTCCACCAGGATAGGGGCGAGGCCCATGGAGGGCTCGTCCAGCATGAGGAGCTTGGGCTTGGACATGAGGGCGCGGCCCATGGCCAGCATCTGCTGCTCGCCGCCGGAGAGGGTGCCCGCGATCTGCTTGCGGCGCTCCCGGAGGCGAGGGAACTGCTCAAACACGCGCTCCTTGCTGGCATTGATATCCGTACCGCGGGCAGTGAAGGCGCCCATGTCCAGGTTCTCCTCCACGGTCATGGTGGTGAAGACACGCCGCCCCTCGGGCACGTGGGCGATGCCAAGCTCCACGATCTTGTGGGGCGCGGTGGAGGCGATGGACCTGCCCATAAACTCAATGCTGCCGCCGCGGCTTCGCATAAGGCCGGAGACAGTCTTCAGCGTGGTGGATTTGCCGGCGCCGTTTGCGCCGATGAGGGTGACGATTTCTCCGTCGTTGACCTCAAAGCTCACGCCCTTGACGGCGTGGATGGGGCCGTA
>CAMHEN010000100.1 GCA_946184165.1 uncultured Clostridia bacterium
GGCAACCAGTTCTACGGCGACGCCGACATCACCGCCGCCATGGATACCTGGTACGGCGCCGGCACGGAGATCGTCTTCGCCTGCGGCGGCGGCATCTTCTCCTCCGCTGCCGAGGCTGCTGCCAAGGTCAACGGCAAGGTCATCGGCGTTGACGTCGATCAGGCTCCCACCATCGACGGTCTCTACGGCGAGGGCATGACCGTCACCTCCGCCATGAAGGGTCTGGCCGCCACTGTCAAGACCGTTCTCGGCTCCATCAAGGACGGCAGCTTCGAGGGCGGCAAGGTTGAGAACCTGGGCCTCGTCTCCGAGATCCCCGAAGAGAACTACGTCCAGCTCGCCGGCTCCACCCAGTTTGGCGAAGGCTTCACCGCTGAGGATTACGCCGCTCTGGTCGCCGACATGTTCGCCGGCAAGGTCACCGTCTCCAACGACACCACCATCGCTGCCGCCGACAACGCCAAGACCATCACCGTCAACGATCTCGGCAACATCAAGTAATTTTGAATCATCACAGTCTTTTAAGGGACAGGCTTCGGCCTGTCCCTTGTATTTGTCGGCAGCTTGAAAAACAGGAATGGGAACTTCCGAAAAAGTTGGATCATTCCGAAGCTCTGCAGTCTGACGGGAGGCGAAGCCGCCTCCCGTTTTTGTCATATGAATATATTATATGCGGACCGTTCTGCCGTTGACAGTGAGCTCGATCTCTCTGCCGTGGGTGAGCTTCTCAAGCTGAGTCCCCTCGTGCGTCACCGTGACGGCGAACTTCTCGCCCTTCCAGCAGACGGTATAGCGCAGCTTCGTCCAGTTCGCGGGCAGGCGCGGCTCGATGCGCAGGGCGCCGTTGAGCATGCGCAGGCCGCCGAAGCCGTAGACCGCACACTGCCAGATTCCGCCGCAGGCGGCCGCGTGGATGCCCGCGTCGGAGGAGCCCATCACGGGCCCCAGGTCGATGGCGCAGCTCTTGCGGAAGAGATCATAGGCCATGGCGTCGTCGCCCATGTCGCAGGCCTGAACGCTGTGGGTAGAGAGGGAGAGCGAGCTGTCGTGCAGGGTGCGCTCCACATAGTAGTCCCAGCTTGCGCGCTTGACCTCCGGCGGGAACTGGTCCTCCAGCAGATAGAAGAGCACCAGACAGTCTGCCTGCTTGCACACCTGCATATGGTGCACCTGTTCAAGGCTGTAATCCTTCAGGATGCCGCCGACGAAATCCTGGGCCTTGTATTTGCTGAGGTCCACATATTCCCCGTCCATGAAGCTGTCATCCATGGGCAGGACGCCCTCCGCCGTGGGCTGCGGGAGGAAGAGCCTGTCCGCGCCGTCCCGCCAGAGGGGATAGTTCGCGGCGATGTCGAGCTTTTGGTCGAGGCGCGCATAGAGGGCGGGATTCTCTGTCTTGAGTCTGTCCGCGTACTCCATGGCCTTTTGAAGATTCCAGCGGGCCATATAGTTTGTGAAGGCATTGTCGTTCACATGCTCATGGTACTCGTCCGGGCCGACCACGTCGTTGATGTGCCAGCGCCCGTCCGTCCCGGGCTCCAGACGCGAGGCCCAGAAGGTGGCCGTGTCCATGATGAGCTCGTATCCGAAGCGCTCCATGAAGTCCGTGTCGCCGCTGATAACGCCGTACTGCCAGACGCCGAAGGCCACGTCGGCGGAGATGTGCTGCTCGATGATGCCGGACCAGACCTTGACCGGCAGGCCCGTGTGGATATCGGTGCCGGCATAGAGGGGGCAGGTCTCCCCATCGTCAAGCCAGGCGCTCTCCCAGGGGAACATGGCGCCGCGGTAGCCGTTTTCCGCCGCCTTGCGGTGCGCCCCGGGCAGGGAGAGATAGCGGTACTCCTCCAGCTTGCGGGCAATCTCCGGGGCGGTGAACATGTAATAGGGCAGCAGGAAGATCTCCGTATCCCAGAAGCAGTGGCCCTTGTACCCCTCGCCGGAGAGGCCCTTGGCGCCGATGTTCATGCGCCTGTCGTGGGCCGGGACAAAGACGCGCATATGATACTGGGCAAAGCGCACCGCGAAGAGGTCGAGCGCGCTCTTCTCATCCCCCTCGATCTCGATGGGCGTACGGTCCCAGACCTCCTCCCGCCATGCCTGCGCGGACTCCTCCGCGAGTCCGGCATAGCCTATAGCCTCCGACTCCCGCAGGTCTGCGCGGGAGCGCTCCTGCAGTTCGGGCAGGGTGAGGCCCTCGTTGTCCAGATCGCGCGTCGTGTTCACATTGGCGATCTTCTCCGCCGTGAAGCTCTCCCCCGCCTTGAGAGGGATCATGTAGTCGGCAAAGATGATGCGGTGCTCGATGTTGACGTCGGTGTCCAGGGCGAGGGGCGCGCCGTTTTTAAAGAAGCGGTGGACGGCGTTGAGCACGAAGACGATGCCGCTCTGGGTGGTGCGCTCCACAAACTGCATGGTCTTTTTTTCATAAAAGCGCTTCTCCACCTCGGAGAAGTGCTGGCTGCCGGTATTGCTCACGCGGGCGCTGATGCCGGAGCGCAGCTTGAGCGTGAGGTCGTCCTCGGCTGTGACGGTCACGGTCATGGCGATATCGTGCAGCCGCCTGAGCGACACAATGCGCCGGGATTCGAAGCGGAGGGTCTTCCCCTTCGGGCTTGTCCAGCGGAAGCTGCGCCTGAGCTCGCCGGTCCTGATGTTCAGCTCGCGCCGGTAATTCTCCGTCACGCCGCGCTCGAGCGTGAGCCGCTCCCCGTCGACCCAGAGCTCCATGGCCGTGAGGTCGGCGGCGTTCGGAAGCTCGGTCACCTCCTGCTCGTCGAAGCGGTTGAAGGTTCCCGCAACCAGAAGATTTCGCGTCTCGCTGAGGTAGCGCTCCTCCGTGGCGGAGCGCAGGCCCATGTAGCCGTTGCCGAGACTCATGACCGCTTCGCACTTGCCCAGTCTGTCCGCGTCAAAGCTGTCCTCGGCGAGGATCCAGTCCCGGATCCGGTCGTAATTCATACCCATGCGCGCCTCTCCTTTGATTGTAATTATGTAAACCGTTTTTGCAGTGCTGTGTAAGCTGTCTTTATCATCTTATCGACGCGGAGCGGCTGTGGTATAATCTGTCATGTTTTTCGGCTGCCGCGTCCGCAGCGAGAAAACGACTTGAATAAAACATAATAAGCGCCTTTGCGCTTATTATACCAGAGACGCGGAGCGGCTGTGGTATAATCTGTCATGTTTTTCGGCTGCCGCGCCAGCGGCGAGAAAAACGACTTGAATAAAATATAATAAGCGCCTTTGCGCTTATTATACCATAGGTCCCGGGGGAGATTCAAGCCGCAGCTTCGGTGCCCAGCGCTCCCCCATCGGGGTTCCTCTTGACACCTCTCTGAGCCGGTATTATACTGACTCTGCCATCATACAGTATAATGCAAACAGGAGGCGGTGTTATGAAAAAGTCCGGATTTCTCGCATGTTTTCTCCTTGTTATGATTCTGTCGCTCATGCTGGCGCCTGCGGCTTTTGCCGAAGTGGTCTTTGCCGGTGAGGACGATATTCTCACCGGTACCTACGACTCCACGGTCCTGCTCGCGGGCTCCGATCCCACCAGCACCGTCGACGTCAGGGGCATCCTCTTTGAGGCCGGCAACAGCGTATCCGCCGGCGGCTCGAGCGAATATGCCTTTGTCGCCGGCAACACGGTTGCCTACTCCGGCGCAAACAGCGCAGACGCCTTCATCGCCGGCAACAGCATCAGCTTTACCGGAAGCTGCGCCCGGGATCTCTGCATTGCGGGCAACGCGGTGGATATTCGCGGCACGGTCGGCCGTGATCTCATGGCGGGCGGCAGCCGCGTCGTCATCGACGGCGAGGTGGGCGGCAGCGTCCTGCTCGCGGCAGAGGAAATCGTGATCGCCGACTCCGCGAAGATCGGCGGCGCCGTGCGCTACAACAGCAGCGCCAAAATCTCCGCGCCCGCCGCCATCCTCAAGAGCGCCGAGGTCTATGAGGACTCATCCGACAGCGGCGAGAGCGTACACGAGGCCGCCGCGCCCTCTCCCCTCTCCAGGCTCAAGGGCAGGGTCTTCAGCTTTGTCGGCCTGCTGCTGATCGCCTGTTTTCTGCTCTGGCTCACGCCGCTGTGGGAGAAGATCGACGCACAGTATACCGGCAAGAGCTTCGGCACCTTTGCCGCGGCCTTCGGCATCGGCTTTGGCGTGCTGGCGGCGGTGCCGCTCGCGGCGATCCTCCTCATGTTTACGGGCTTCGGCCTGCGCCCGGCCTTCGTGCTGCTGCTTGTCTGGATCGCGGCGCTGCTTGCCTCTCCGCTGTTTTTCGGCTTCTTCCTCGGCTCGCTCCTCTGGCGCGGGGCTTTTCGAAAGCAGGCCAGGTACTGGGCCGAGCTTGCGATCGGCCTTGCGGTGTGGTGCATCCTGACCGCCGTGCCCTATGTATCGTTTGCGGCGCGGCTTATCTCCGTGCCGCTGGGTCTCGGCGTGTGTGCCCGCCTATTCGGCAAAACGCCCAAAGCTGTCCCCGCAATTCCCGAGACGGCGGAGAGCGTGTAAGCCTCATCCCGCAGAATATGCCCCTGCTTTTTTCGGAAAGCGGGGGCTTTCACGTGTGCGAAAATATTTCCTAAAAGTCCCCACATCTTCTTGCATCTTTCCAAATCGAATGCTATAATATTTGTTACAAAATAGTGACTAATCTCAAAGAGGAGGAGCAGCCATGGCTTTTTATCGGCGTCTTGGCGAACTTCTGCTTGCCGCAGGGACAATCTCTCAGGAGGAACTCGACCGCGGTCTTGAGCTGCAGAAAACACAGAAAGGCCGTCTCGGCGAGGTGCTGATCGCAAACGGCATCATTACGGAGGATCAGCTTATCGAAGCGCTGCAGATGCAGCTCGGCATCGAGTATATTGATCTCAGCAAGGTCAATATCCCGACGGAGCTTGCCTCTGTCGTGCCGAAGAATATTGCCAAGCAGTACTCCGTGGTTCCGGTGCGCCTCAAGAAGGATGAGCTCTACCTCGCCATGAGCGACCCGCTCAACTTCTACGCCATCGAAGAAGTGCGCAAAGCCGTGCGCAAGAAGGTGGTGCCCATGGTGGCCCACAGCGCCTCGGTGGAGCGCGCGATCCAGGTGCTCTACGGAAACGAGGGCGCGGCCCGCGCTATCGAGGATATGAAGCGCGAGGCGGCCGCCGGCCAGGCCAATGCGGACGCGCAGATCCAGGACGCGGCCTTCACCTCCAACCAGATCGACGACACCGTCAACAACGCGCCGACGATCCGACTCGTCAACTCCATCATCGAGCGCGCCATCACCGAACGCGCGAGCGATATCCATCTCGAGCCGCATGAGAGCGAGATGGTCGTGCGCATGCGTGTGGACGGTCTGATGCGCACGATCCTGACCGTGCCGAAGGATCTGCAGAGCTCCGTCATCAGCCGTATCAAGATCATGAGCGGCCTGGACATCTCCGAGCGGCGCGTCCCCCAGGACGGCCGCTTCAACGTGCGCGTGAAAGACAAGGACATCGACCTTCGTATTTCCACGCTGCCGACGGTCTACGGCGAAAAGATCGTGGCTCGTCTGCTGGACAAGAGCGGCGGCAACATCAACAAATCCAGCATCGGCCTCACCGGGCACGATCTGGAGATGTTCGACAAGATGATCAAGTGCCGCAGCGGCGTGCTGCTTATCGTGGGCCCCACCGGCAGCGGTAAGTCCACCACCATGTACGCCATGATCGGCGAGCTGAATACCCCCGAGGTCAACCTTGTGACGCTGGAGGACCCTGTGGAATACAATATCGACGGCGTCAACCAGGTGCAGATCAACGAGAAAACCGGCCTCACCTTTGCCAGCGGCCTGCGCTCCATCCTGCGTCAGGACCCGGATATCATCGGCATCGGCGAAATTCGTGACGGCGAGACGGCGGAGATCGCCATGCGCTCGGCCATCACGGGCCACGTCGTGATCTCCACCATCCACACCAACGACGCCGTCGGCACGATCGAGCGTCTGGAGAACATAGGCGTGGAGCCCTACCTCGTGGCGAGCGCGCTGCGCGGCGTCGTGTCCCAGCGTCTGATGCGCCGCATCTGCCCACACTGCCGCAAGCCCTACACCCCCGACGAAGAGGAGCTCTTTGAGCTGGGCCTGAAGCCGGAGGACGGCATCACCTTCTATCGCGGCGAGGGCTGCCCCCACTGCTTCGACACCGGCTACCACGGGCGTATCGCGGTGTTCGAGATGCTGAACGTGAACAGCGCCGTGCGCCGCCTCATTTCGGCCAAGGCGGGCCGCGTTGAGATCGAGGCGGAGCTCGAGAAACCGGAGAACGGCTTTGTCTCTCTGCGCGAGAACGCCCTGCGCCTCGTGCGTGAAGGCGTCTCCACCTCGAGTGAGCTGCTGCGCGTCGTGAGTGAGGAAGACTGATAAAAAAAGCCCGCCGTCCGGCGGGCATGGGTTCATTTGAAAAGCAGCTTTCTTTTTCCGCTGACGGTCAGACCCCTCACGATGTTATGCACCTCTCTGCAGACGCCGCAGGGCTCGGGATAGAGGCCGTATTGGCAGTCGGACGGCTGCAGATCGACGCCGTAGTATTTGGCGATGCAGCGCCTGCACACCGTGTTTCCCAGGGTACTTTTGATGGAATTCATGTTTGCCATGCAGTCACGACCTTTCGTGTAAAACGGGCTGTCCTCTGTTCCTGTAGTTATAGTATATTTTTATTTATACGCTGTCAAGTTCGTTTATTGTCGAAAAATGCTGTAAAAGCGCCAGAAATGTACGCGCAAAGGAGAAAATACCATGATCACAGTTGAAGGACTGGTCGCCCGGGCGAGGCAGGACGGCGCCTCCGATATCCATCTCATCTGCGGTCTGCCCCCCAAATACCGGCGGGACGGCCAGATCGAAACCATGTGCGACGAGGTGCTCGACAGGGCCGCGTGCATGCACCTGGCCCGGGACCTTGCGGGCTCGGACGAGGCCTTTGACGAGTTCATGCGTGTGGGCGAGCTGGACGCCGCGAACACCTATGCGTGCTGCCGCTGCCGTATCCATATCTTCAAGCAGCAGGGCGTGCCCTCGGTGGCGCTGCGTCTGCTGCGCGATCAGATCCCGGATCTGACCAAGCTGGGCCTGCCCCCCGCCGCGCTGGAGCTTCCGAACCAGCACAAGGGCATCGTCCTCGTCACGGGCGAGACCGGCTCCGGCAAATCCACGAGCCTCGCGGCGATGATTGATTATGTAAACCATCACCGCAAGGCCCACATCGTCACGCTGGAGGACCCGGTGGAGTACATGTACACGCCGGATCTCTGCGCCATCAACCAGCGCGAGGTGGGCAAGGACACCCGCAGCTTTTCCGACGGCCTGCGCGCGAGTCTGCGCGAGGACCCGAACGTCATTCTCATCGGTGAGATGCGCGACAAGGACACCATCGAGACGGCCATCACCGCGGCCGAGACGGGCCACCTGGTCTTCGGCACCCTGCACACGGGCAGCGCGTCCGACGCGGTGGACCGCATCGTGCAGGTCTTCCCCGAGGCAATGCAGACGCAGATCCGCCTTCAGCTCTCCATGTGCCTGCAGGCGGTGCTGACGCAGCAGCTCATCCCCAAGAAGAGCGGCGGGCGCTGCCTCGCCTGTGAGCTGATGATCGTCACGGACGGCATCCGCAACCTGATCCGCGCGGGCAACACCCCGCAGATCGCAAACGCCATCGCCACCTCCTCCGCCATCGGCGGACAGACGATGGACCAGGCCCTTGTACGCCTCGTGCGCAGCGGGCAGGTCACGCGCGAAGTGGCGCTCCAGTATGCCCACGACCGCGAATTTGTCAAGAAGAACGCAATTTAACGCCCGCGGAATCCCGCAGCGCCGATCTCCCGATCAGCCCGGATCTTTCCGACCCGAGACTCTGCATACGGGCTGATGTGGACATCGGCCCCTACAGCACAGCAAAGGATGTGACAACAGTTGGTAACCTATAAATACCAGGCTCTGTCCTACAGCGGGCAGAAGGTATCCGGCGTTGTGGACGCCTTCAACGAGATGGACGCGGTCGACCGCATCAAGCAGAACCACAGCGTCATTATCAAGATGACCCCCGTGAAGGGCAAGGGCGAGGGCGGCCTGCTCGCCATGGAAATCGGCGGCAACAGGCTCAATTCCAAGGCCTTCACGGTCATGTGCAGCCAGTTTGCCATCATCCTCAAAGCCGGCATCCCCATCGGGCGCACGGTGCACCTGATCGCCGCCAAGACCAGCGACAAGCCTCTGCACAAGATGCTGGTGCGCGTGGCGGAGGATGTGGAGGCGGGCCGCTCCATCTCCCAGAGCTTTGCCGAGCACGGCGAAAAGATCCTGCCCGCGACCTTTGTGGAGACCATCGCCGCCGGCGAGCACAGCGGCAATCTCGACAAGGCCTTCGAGACCGTGTACGAGCATTTTGACAAGCAGGCGAAGATGGCGGCCAAGGTGCGCGGCGCGCTGGCCTACCCCATGTTCGTGCTGGCGATCGCGGTCCTCGTCGTGATCGTGCTGATGGCGAAGGTGGTGCCGACGTTCACGGCCATCTTTGAAAGCTACGACGCCGAGCTGCCGATCATCACCCAGATCCTGATCGCCATCGCGAACTTCTTTGCGAAGTGGTGGCTCGTGATGATCGCGGTCATCGCGCTGCTGCTGCTCATTTACAAGCTCTACGGCAACACGGAGGACGGGCGCATGCGCTTCGCCCGATGGCAGCTCAAGCTGCCCGTGCTGGGCAACATTGCGGAGCTCAACGCCGCGAGTGAGTTTGCGAACACGCTCGCCACCATGCTGTCCGCCGGTCTGCCGATGGTGCGCGCCATCAACATCACCGCCCGGACCCTGAGCAACTATTTCATGAGCACCGAGGTCGGCAAGCTGTCCGTCCGGCTGGAGGAGGGCCACGCCCTCGGCGCCAGCATGCGGGAGGCCGACTTCATGCCCGACATCCTGGTGGACATGGTGTCCGTGGGCGAGGAGACCGGCGAGATGGAGAAGACCCTGCACACCATCGCGGGCTACTACGACGCGGAGCTGGACCAGGCGATCGCCTCGGCCCTCGCGAAGCTGGAGCCGGCGCTGCTGGTGGGTCTCGCGGGCATCGCGGGCTTCATCGTCATCGCCATCTATATGGCCATGTTCAGCATGTACGCCGCCATGTAAGCCCCTTCTCTCCCCTCAAAGGCCTCTCCCGCACGGGGAGCCGGTACAGTTGCCTCCCCTGAAAGGGGAGGTGCTGAGCGAAGCGAAGCGGAGGGGTTAACCCCACAGTCACGGCGCGT
>CAMHEN010000101.1 GCA_946184165.1 uncultured Clostridia bacterium
TAAAGCGCTTCATGAAGGAGGCATAGCAGTATTTGCAGGCGTGGGTGCAGCCCACATAGGGATTGACGGCGTAATCCGACACCGGAAGATTTGTCTTTGTCAGGATATCCATGACCTCGATTTCTTTGATGACCATACGTAACCCTCTCACAGTTTCATTTGTCCTGTTTTTCGGCTGCCGCGTGAGCGGAGGGAAAAACGATTAAAAAAACCAAATAATGTAGATCGGTATTATAGTACCAGTTTGCCGGAAGAATGTCCAGCAACAGCCGAAGCGGAATGCTTCACAAATTCTCTCTCCGCGCTATGGAAACAGAAAAACAGAAAGCACAAAAAGAGGAATCATTCGTCCACTTCTGTGCTTTCTTTCTGTTATAGGCTTTCGGGTTTTCGCTCTTGCGGGTCACCGGGCTGATGGTCCAGACCGTCCGCCTGCCTGCGTCCAGCTCCCGCTTCTTCTTTTTCGAGAGCTTCTCATACGGGATAAACTTCTCCATGGTGGATACCTCCTTCTGTAGTATGAACAAGGGTACTATAATCGGTCAAGATCAGTCTTGTCAAGGCCGCGGATCGTGCGTTCAAGTCTAATAACCTCGTGACGGCCGACGCCGCAAGGGGCGTTTGCTTATCACGAGGTTACGGTCACGTGTCAGACCGCATGCAGCGCGAAAGCGCAGCCCGAATGGAGCAGTATATCGCAAGCGTTTCCCGAATGGAACCAGGCAAACAAAATGAATAATCCACTTCTGGGCACAGCTTAGTTTTCCACACGAATGTGTCAGCGAAAACAGGCCGATATCGTCACGGTTGTGATAAAAAACACGGCTGAGGATCTTGAAGCCGCAAAAAGTACCCACAAAAGCTAAAATCGTCTTGAAACGAAACATTTCAAGACGATTTCTGTCTGTGTTGCACCAAACGGTGTCCAGAGAAGGGTATTTGCTCCAAAAGGTTTCCGAAATTTATCCTTTTACTCCAAAATCTCTTCCAGCACCCGGCCGCAGCTCTGGTGGAGCGTATCAAGAGATAGGCGACCGTCCTTGTGCGCTTTCAGCAGCGCCTTCACCACCTTTTTTCCGCCGGGCATGATGAGATCGACGCCCGCGTTGAGGCAGCCCGCCTCGTCTGCCCGGTCTTCTCCGGTGGAGAGCCAGTCGGTCATCACGATGCCGTCAAAGCCCCACTCGCCGCGCAGGATGTCGGTGCAGAGCTCCCGGTTGTTGGCGCAGTAGACGCCGTTGATCTTGTTGTAGGCGGACATGACCGCTCTGGGCGCTGCCTCCCGCACGACGATCTCGAAGCCCCGCAGGTAGATCTCCCGCAGCGTCCGCTCATCCAGCTCGGAGGAGACATAGTAGCGGTTTTCCTCCTGGTTGTTGGCGGCAAAATGCTTGATCGTCACATAGTTGCCGGGCGTGGCCTGGACCCCGCGGGTCACGGCGGCAGCCAGCTTGCCGGAGAGCAGCGGGTCCTCGCTGTAGTACTCATAGTTGCGCCCGCAGAGGGGATTGCGCACGATGTTCAGCGCCGGGGCCAGCCACCAGGTGACGCCGTATTCGCTCATCTCCGCGCTGACCGCCCGGCCGATCGCCTCAGCCAATGGCTCGTTCCAGCTCTGGGCCACGGCGGCTGCTACGGGGAAGCCGGTCACAAACTGATACAGCAGCTGCTCCTTTTCGGGATTGCCCAACAGCAGCTTTGTCAGCCATCCGGGCAGGAATTCATAGAGGGAGATGGCTGCGTCCACCGCCTTGATCTTGCCCTTTTTGTCGATGGTGGAACGGCGCTGGATGCGCAGCCCGGCCGGGCCGTCACACAGCTCCCGGTTGGGGATGCCGCGGTCGAGGTAATCCGTGGTCATGTGCCCCACCGCGCCGGGGACGCGGAAGCCCTTGTTCTCTCCGAAGAGACCCGTGCCCGCGCAGAACTTGACCATATCCCCGGCAGAGAAGCCGTCGAGAAAAGCCTTTGTCTTCTCCGACAGGGCTTCTTTTTTCCGCTCATAGCCGTATTCCACCGTTTGGAACAGCGTCGGGTCTATGCGTAGCACCGGCAGATCGTCTGGCAGCGTCTCTGCAGGGAGCTTGTTCCCGTTGAGCTGCTGAACCGTTTCTTTCGCCGCGCAGAGATTCCTGTGGCGGCTGAGCACCACGCGGTCCGACAGCCTCAGCTTGGCCGCAGGGGCGGTGTCGCGTGACGAGTCGCCAACACGAACAGTGTATTCCCCAGTCTCCAGATAGGTCTCCGCAGCCTTTTCATCGTAGCTGGAAAGCGCTGAAAGCGGGAAGCTTAAGGTCAGCGTTTCCTGTTCGCCGGGGGCAAGCAGCCGCGTTTTGCCGAAGACGGCGAGGCGTTGAAACTCTCTGGCCTTCCCGGCCTGCGGACAGCTGACGTAGACCTGCACGGCCTCTTTTCCGCCGAAAGTCTTTCCGGTGTTCGTGACCGCAACGGAGAGCTGTACGTCCGTCCCAACAAGCGCAGCCGCCTTCGTTTCAAGTGCAAAGTCCGTATAGCTTCTGCCGTAACCGAAGGCATAGCGGGGCTCGACGCCGAAGCTGTCAAAGTAGCGATAGCCCACGTAGATGCCCTCTTTGTAGCGCGCGGTATCGCAGTCGGGTTTACCGAACTCCGAACCGAAGGGGACGTCTGCATAGCTTTTCGGCCAGGTCACAGCCAGCTTTCCAGAGGGCGTGCGCTTCCCGGTCAGCACCGCAGCCAGGGCGTTTCCGCCCTCCATGCCCAGCTGATTCATATAGACCAGGGCGTTGATGTCCTTGATCTCGTCCAGCGGAGAGAGATCGATCACCGCCCCGGTGTTCAAAACCAGGATGAATTTCTCGTAGCGCCCGGCGCAGAGCCGGATATTGGCGATCTCTGTCTCCGTCAGCCTGAAGCTGCCCGCCTCATTCCGGCGGTCGTGCCCCTCACCGGACTGGCGGGAGAGAATGTAGACGCAGGTTTCGGTTCCGCTTGCCTTGATCTCTTGCTCGGTGATCGCGTCTCCGCTGGGATACCGGTATTCCGCGGCCATGAGGGCGGCCAGCACCTTTGCGTTGAGCTTGCGGAGCTTCTTGCGGTTTTCCCGGATGAAGGCCTCCTTGCCCCGTCTCCACGCAGCGTCATAGCGGTCGATCCAGTCTTTCGTGGTGACGGTGAAGCCGACATTTTCCAGCCCTTCCAGGGCGTTCACCGCGTGGCGGACGTTGACCTCCCCGCTGCCGCTGCCGCCCTGGATGGTGTAGGCCGCCCCGGCGCCGAAGAGCGCCAGCTTGCCCGGCTTCATGGGCAGCACGCCGTCGTTTTCCAGCAGGACAATGCCCTCGGCGGCCGCTTCAAAGGCCAGCGCTTTGTTCTTTAATTCCCGCTCGGTGACGGTTTCTTGAAAACTGGCTTTTGTCTGCATGCGTCATTCTTCCTTTCCGGTAAGCTTTATAAGATCAAAAGCGTCGGCCAGCTTCCGCCCGCCTCTGGCGTTGGGGTGCAGATGGTCGCCCTGGTGCAACCCCTCGGCATAGTAAAAGCCGTCGGGGCGCTCTTCGCGGACAACGGCCTCCGCGTCGAAAACAGTATCAAAAATCCCGGCGCTGCGGATCCAGTCATTGAGTTGGAGACGCAGAGCTTCCATGTTCCGGTCATACTTGCCCATGGTGCGTGCCACGCCCAGCCGGGGCGTGATGGTCTGCATGCAAACGCGCACGCCGCGCCGGTGCAGCTCGTCCACCATGGTTGTGACCGCTTTCTGAAAGGCCGTCGCGTTGATCTGCCCGGCAGTTTTTTCGTTCAAATACGACACATCATTGACGCCCAAAGCGAAAATGACCGTGTCCAGGCCGGGGATTTCCAGCACGTCCCGTACGAATCTCTTCGTGCCCATCTCCCCAAAGATCGGAGCAAACAGATCGTCCCTCTCATAGAGCAGGCAATTGCCGGAGATGCCGGAGTTGAGCAGGGCATACTCGCCCGGCCAGGCTTCTGCCAGCCGTTTCGCGAGGGGTTTTGTCCAACGGCTCAGCGCGGTGATGCTGTCCCCAAAGGCGACGATTGCCTTACACGGTTCCCCGGTCAGCACTTCCACCGCCTCGATGGCGGGGATGCCGTTGTAGGCGCCCAGAATTTTCGCCAGCAGGGGTTTGCGCAGTGCTTCGTTACCCATCTGTGCGGTCTGATCGCCGGGCAGAAGATTGGCCTCTTCCTCAATCATGTTATTGTCCAGAATGGCGTTGATGTAGTAAAGTCGGAGCTGGATTTCTTCGCCGCGCCGAACAGCAAGTTCACAGGGATCAGAGACCGTGACGCCCCCGGTCGGAACAGAAAAGCTCTGCTGCCCGTTCAGCATCACCGGGCAGGACCTGCCGCCCGCAAACACCCGCAGCGCGCCGATTTCGTAGGGCACGTCGCCGAAGCGGTTCGAGAAGCGGATGCGCAGGCTATCCCCGGACACCGGGGCGGAAAGCGTGAACACGACGGTTTTGTTCCGGCCGAACGTCTTTCCGTTCAGAAAAGAACAGGTCATGGCCTGATGCCAGATCATGCTCCAATGCAGCTCCATGTTCAGCCCTCTTCGTGCCGACGAAAAGCCTCGCCGATAGAGCAGGCGATCACGTCGTCGTGCGAAGCCACCGTCTCGCAGATACGGCGGAACTTGTCCCAGTTAGACTCTTTGGTGCCGAAGTCAAACTCATAACCGTGGGCGAACATCAGGAAGAAGGCGTCTTCCTGCTCCGCGTTCTGCTGGAAGAAGGCGTCCAGACGGTCAAAGATGTTCTTTGAGAGGTGCCAGCCGCCCAGCGGAGTGACCAGCGGATCGACCGGGAAAGAAAAGTCCTTGGCACTTGTGGCCGCTCTTGCATAGCTTATGCCTGCAGCCTGCAGAGCCTCCCGGCTCTGTTTTGCACCGATTCCGTATGGATAGGCAAATCCGACCACCGGCTGCCCGAACAGTTCGGACAGCGCTTTGACGTCCCCGCCGATCTCCGCGCGGCGCTCGTCCTCCGTGCACCTGACCAGATTCACATGGTGGCAGGTGTGGGAGGCGATCTCAAAGCCCTCGTAGACCTGCTTGAGCTCATCCGCGGGAATGCGAAAATGCGGCACATAGGGCAGCAGATGACGCGCCTTTGCCTCGTATTTCGCGGCGGGCATTTCCGTCATGCCCAGATTCCCGATCCGGCCCTCGTAGGTCTTGTCCCCGAACAGCCCGGAGTTGAGGTGGAAGGTGGCGCCGAGGCCGTATTCCTTGAGGATCTCGATGATCTTCTTGTCCTGCTGAAGCCCATCGTCAAAGCTCCAGGCAAAGTATTTCTTTCCCATTATTATGCCTCCTTGAAAAACGCGTCCATTTTCGTAAAGACCTCCCGGCTCTCCGGGTACATGGGATACATGACCGAGAACACATGCACCAGCTTGCGCTCGCTGCCCTTGGGGAAATTCAGCAGCTCATGACGCGCGCCCTTCTCCGTCAGCAGGCGGTCGAACTTCAGCGTGTCCTTGCCGATCAGATCCTCCGCGCTGGTGACCAGAAACAGCGGTGGGAGCTCTGCCTCGCCCAGCAACCTGGGCGGATCCAGCAGATATTTCTCATAGGGCTTGCCCCTGTCGCTCTTATCCGTGACCACATTGTTGATGGCGCTCATCAGATCGCGGCGCTGGGTGTCCAGCATGATGGAGACGAAGCCGCCCGCCCGGAAGGGGATGCCCGCGCCCTCAATGCCGAAGTCCTTTTGCAGCTTCTCGCTGCTGTTGATGCTCAAGCTAAACAGGCTCAGCAGCGCTCCCGCGGAATCGCCCGTGAGGACGCAGCGGTCCAGGTTCAGGCGGAGCTCCGCCGCGTGGGCCTTCAAATAGCGCAGCGCCGCCATGGAGTCGTCGATCTGATGCCAGAGCGTGGTCTCCGGAATGCGGCGATAGCTGAGGCTGACCACCCGGTAGCCCAGTCGCGCCCACTCGTAGTTAAAGTTGACGTTGACCTCCTTGTAGCTGGCAAAGAGCCCGCCGCCGTGAATGTTGATGAGCACCGGTGCGTCGTCAGGCAGGCCGGGCAGCTCGTAGATGTCGAAGAGATGGCCCTGCTCGCCGTCGTTCCAATAGGGCAGATCCCGGACGATATGCAGGTCGCTCAAGTCCTGCACTTGCGTCGCCAGTCGCTTCGCGTCGCCGGATTCAAAAATGTGCCGCCAGAGCAATACACCGAGTTTTGACATGGTCTTCTCCTTTCTCAGTCCGCCAGGATCTCAATCAGATCCGCTTCCATTTTCGGGAACCACCATTCATAATAGCCCGCCTTGGTGGGGTGAATGGGATCAAACATGTAAAAGGCATAGGTCTCCGCGTCGATGGCGTTGAAGGTCTCGTCCGTGTAGAGGTCGATCACACCGATGCCCCATTTGTCCCGCAACTCGAACAGGCGCTCCACCATAGCGGCGTACTCCGCGCTGTCATAGTGTGAGCCGGTGTAGAACACCACCGGGCAGTCCCAGGCGTCCCGGCTGTAGCGGATGATCCACTCCATGGCCCCGGTGACCGTCTGCGTGTCAAAGGCGGCAAGCTCGGTGCTGTCGCTGATCTCCCCGAGAGGCAGCTTCATGGTGGCGTCATTGGTGGAGAGCTGTACGACGACACAATCGATCGACGCACTCGTGTTGATTTGCCCCAGCCGCTTGACATAGCTGTCCCCGTTGCCGAAGGCGATCGCCGCAAGGACAGAGTTCTTGTCCACCAGCGTGGTACCGCTTTTGGCTTCCTTGATGGCCTTGACGCCGTCCAATGTCTCGAAGAGCTCCACAAAGGACTGGCTCTCCGCCGCGGCACCGTCGGTCACGCTGCTGCCCAGAAAGAGGA
Source organism: uncultured Clostridia bacterium (assembly GCA_946184165.1). Taxonomy (GTDB): domain Bacteria; phylum Bacillota; class Clostridia; order Oscillospirales; family Oscillospiraceae; genus Limivicinus. Next base: position 6,838 of record CAMHEN010000101.1, read on the forward strand.
TGGTTTTCCCGGCGAGCGGGGAATCCTCATGCTTCTCCAGACTGTCCACATCGTATGCCGCCGCGTTGCCGGGCGCGTTCGCGCGTTTCTTCGCTTCGATCGCCACATAGACCTTCAGCGCCGCGGAGAGCAGCAGCAACACAGCCAGCAGGATCAAAAGAATGCGGATAATACGCTTTTTCATGGAGATCCCTCCTGTATTTTTCTTGATTTCAGTATAGAAAAAAGCAGCATGATTTGATATAATCATACTGCTCTTTATATTGTAAATTTGCTCTTTTTCAGGCGGTGACAATACGATGCCCGATTCTGTTCAACAAAAGCTGCTCGACTCCGAGGAGAGTTACCTCAACACGACCTTCTGGGACGTCCACCCGCTGTTCCTGCTGGTGCAGAATGGGGAGACGGCTCAGTTGAAGGAGCGGCTGCACGTCCAGCTGGAGAAGTTCCCGGCCGGACGCATCACGAAAGACGCACGAAAGCAGCTGGAATATCTGACGGTCAGCCTGGTCAACACCTTCATGATCGCGGCAATCCAGGGCGATGTCTATCCGCCGGAGGCCAACGCCATTGCAGACCAGGCCCTGCGCCGACTGAGCCAGATCAGAAGCGTGACGGAGATTCCGGCGCTTGTGAGCGAGGCAGCGCTCCGGCTCTGCGAAATGGTACGGGAGACCAGGCGGCAGGACACCGGCAACGTCCATGTGGAGAAGGCAAAGCATTATCTGTCCGACCATCTGACCCAGGAGATCCGTACCGATGACATTGCCGAAGCCGTGGGCCTCAGTCCATATCATCTCAGCCGCCTGTTCAAAACCCACACCGGTCTGACCATGCGGGAATACCTGGCAAGAGAGCGCATCGAGGCCGCCAAACAGCTTCTGGCCGTCAGTGACCGGACGATCCCACAGATCGCGTCCCTGCTGCGCTTTTGCGACCAGAGTTATTTCACCATGGTGTTCCGCAGGCAGACCGGCCAGACTCCGGGGGAGTACAAGAAAAAGAATCGCAGGTAATGAAGACGATTTCTGTCTGTGTTGCACCAAACGGTGTCCAGAGATAGGATAAATGAACCAAAAGGTGTCTGCGGTGACTTACCAGCCGTAGATTATTATTCCCGCGACGGCAGATATACCGATCAGTCCTATAGGGGAAATCCCCTTTTTTAGAATCTTTCCTGATCCGAAGTAAACAGCGGATAGCACTACGGTCATGATAATGGCCGTCGTATTCAGAGAAAACTGTATGCTACTGTCGACACAGTTATGCAGGATCATATAAAGGCCGGTCGCAAGAATAATGCCGATGATGCAGGGCTTCATACCCCGGAGAATTGCCTGCACATATGGGTTCTTCAACAGCTTTTTCAGGAGCACCATAATGAGCAGAATGATGATAAACGATGGCAAAACGACTGCAGCTGTTGCAATCAGCGCACCTGGGAAACCAGCCTGCGAGCTGCCCACATAGGTCGCCAGGTTAACCATGATTGGCCCCGGTGTGCTCTCGCTGACCGCGATCATATAGGTCAGCATCTCGTCATTAAGCCAGCCGTAAGCCAGAACAACATCCCGGATCAGGGGGATCGCTCCGTAAGCGCCACCGAAGGCGAACAGCCCGACTTTCAGAAAGCCGATCAGCAGGTCCAGATAGATCATTTCCCGACCGCCTCCTTCCCGCCGCGTTGCTTGACCAAAAACACCGACAGACTAACGAGAGCGGCGATCAGCATCAAGGTGATGGAGGAGATGTTCAGCGCGAACAGGTCGATCAGCAACATCGCTGCAAAGGCGCATAGCATGATCGTCCTGGGCAGCGGCTTTTTCTGCATCTTCCGGATCATCTTAATCCCGGCATCCAGGATCAGAATGCCAACAGCCACTTTGATCCCCATAAAAGCGTGCGCGATCCAGGTGATATCCAGAAAATTGTCCAGAAACATAGAGATCAGGAAGATGATGCAAAACGAAGGGAGCACCATCCCGATTGTGGCGACGGCCGCTCCGGACAAGCCCTTTTTCTTATAGCCGACATAGGTGGCGCAGTTGATTGCGATCGGGCCGGGGGTCGATTCCGCGATAACTGTAACATTCATCATTTCGTCGGGCGTGATCCACTGCTTCTTTTCCACGCAGATGTCCTCGATCAAAGCAATCATGGCATACCCACCGCCAAAGGTGAAAAGCCCGATCTTAGCGAAGGTCAAAAAGAGATCGAGTATCGTCATTGCGCTTTCTGATCAGTTCCCGTGATGGCGGCGGCAGCCATCATCGCCCTTCTGGTGACCGCACTCGAGGCCTTCTCCATGATGGTGCCCGCATTCGTGCCCTGCAC
>CAMHEN010000102.1 GCA_946184165.1 uncultured Clostridia bacterium
GCGAGATGGGCAACGCCTTCTCCGAGCTCAACGACCCCATCGACCAGAAGCAGCGTTTCCAGAAGCAGGTTGAGCTGCGGGCCAAGGGGGACGACGAGGCCGGAATGATGGACGACGATTTTATCAACGCCCTCGAGTACGGCATGCCTCCCACGGGCGGCCTCGGAATCGGCATCGACCGCTGCGTCATGCTCCTCACGGGCGCAAGCTCCATCCGGGACGTAATACTGTTCCCGACCATGAAGCCGTTGGACTGAGAAAACGCAGGATAATCAAGGACTATCAAAAGAGCCTAAAGCAAAATTCGTATAAATCAGGCAGTATTCGTATACGATTCGCTGTAAAAGAACGAGTAATTCGTATACAAGCCAAAATAGAAACGAATTGCTTTAGGCTTCTTTATGGTTCTTCACGATTCTTGAATGTGCTGAAGAGAGGGGACAACGGGAGTATAAAATGCGTCCCCTGAAAGGCAAGGCGGGCCAAGGCGTCAGCCGCCTGTTGTAGAATTCTCCGCAGACAGACGACATATCTGCATCATCAAAGAAACATAGAGGTACACCATGAAAAAGAGAATCTGTTATATTCTTTGCCTGGCTCTGTCCCTTGCGGTGCTGACAGGCTGTTCGCTCCTGCAGAAGACCCCGGAGGTCGTCACGATCCCGGATGCCCAGACGCCTGCCCCGGTTCAGACCGCGGCGCCGGTCTTCACACCGACTCCCACGCCGCTCCCGACGCCTGTGCCGACGCCGTTCCCGACGCCTTTGCCGACGCCGTTCCCGACACCTGTGCCGACGCCGTTCCCGACCTTCATGTCGGGTCCCGTCCCGACGACGGCGCCGACGCCGCAGTCCAATCTTCCGCGTATCACAAAGGATCCGACAGACGAGACTGTGACGGTGAACGGCAAATGCCAGTTTGTCACGCGCTATGAAAACGCCGATCTTGCCGAGTGGCATTTCGTGAGCCCCGACGGCTCCATGGATGTGAGCTACCTTGCGGTGCAGAACAGCTTTCCCACACTGAAGATCATCGGCGGCAACACCAAGGATATGACGCTCGAGGGGATCCCCGAGGCCCTCAACGGCTGCCGTGTCTACTGCCGCTTTTCAAACCGCGCGGGCTCCGTCAACTCCGGCTCCGCGCTGATCACGGTCAAATCTGTCCCGGGCTACCAGACGCCCGCCCCGCAGCTGCAGGGTTTTGAGGGCCGCTGGGCGGATGAGATCGCCGGCCGCTGCCAGGTCTATATCACCTACCGCGGCGAGGGCAGCGTCAATGTGGACATCAGCTGGTCCGGCTCCGCCTGGCAGCGCGCCCGCTGGCAGATGACGGCCGATGTCACCGGCTACGACCTCATGACCTACGAGGACGGACACGCCTGGGTCGAGACCTATACCGACAATAACAGCTTCACCGTGTCGGACGAGAGCTTCGGCGGCACCGGCAGCTTCTACATGCAGGACGGAAAGCTCCACTGGTTCAACGGCCAGACCGGTGAGGACATGGTGCTGATCCCTGCGTGATTTCCGTCCCCGGACCGCAAAACGGACGGTAATAATAAAGTCTGCGTCCTTGTCTTTTCAGGGGCACAGTTTTATAATATTATAAACATCCTGTGCGCCTTTGACGTACGGGGACGATGGATAAGAATGTAATATCGGAGGGATTTGTATGAACGATACCAAGGCGTACAAAAGCGGCGCCGTTATATTCCGGGAAGGCGATCCCGGCGACTGCATGTATGAGCTGGATTTCGGCAGCATAGGCATATATCAGGACTACGGCGGGCCGGATGAGAAGCTGATCGCGAAGCTGCAGAGCAGCGACAGAAGCATCAAGCTGTTCGGCGAAATGGGCCTTCTGGACCATGCGCCGCGCTCCGCAACGGCGGTCGCCCTGGAAAACGATACCGTCCTCACCAGAATTTCGGAGGAGGAGTTTAATTCCTATTTCGAGGAAAAGCCCGTTGTCGTGCTGGACCTTATGCAGCAGATGTGCAACCGCCTGAGAAAAACGACGAACGACTACGTCGAGGCTTGCCGCACGGTCTATGAGAAGGTCGAGACCGAGAAGAGCGGCAGAGAAAAGAGCGATTCTTTGCTTAACCGGCTCAACGAGCTGTGCAGCTTTTACACCACCTATCATCCATTTTTCTGAGCAGGAGGAGGAGAAGCAATGAAAAAGATTACAGTCAATAAGGACCAGGTCATTTTCCGCCAGGGAGACACAGCTTCCTGCATGTATGATATTCTGAGCGGCAAAATCGGGATCTACAAGGACTACCAGACGGAGACCGAGGAGAAGGTCGCAGAGCTCGAAGCCGGAGAGCTCTTCGGCGAGATGGGCCTGATCGAGATATACCCGCGTTCCGCCACCGCCGTCGCACTGACCGATGCCGAGCTCGAGGAGCTCGAGGAAAAGGATCTCACGGAGTACCTCAAGGACAAGCCTGAGAAGCTCCTGCGGGTCATGCGCCAGCTCAGCCAGCGCCTCCGCGAGACGACGAAAAAGTATGTGGACGTCTGCCGCACGGTCAGCGACGAGCGCCAGAACAGGAAGGATCTGAACAAATACGCGTCTCTGTACACCACCTACTGGGTGGGATAAAAACCCGCGTATCCGGTCCGAAAGGTAGGAAACGCCCGGGGGGCTCCCCGGCGTTTCCTTTTGTCCGCACAGGCTCCTTCCGATGCTCTTCAAAGCAGGAGAAACCGTGCGGAATAATCTGTATGGAGGATAAACAAAATGAACAGAATGAATAACAGAAAGATACTTTGCCTCGTGCTGGCCGTGATGATGGCCCTGCTCCTGACTGCCTGTGAGTTTTCAAGCTCCAGCACCAGCACCACGACCGTTACCACCAGCAGCACCGACTCCGACGGGAACACGGTGACCCACACCACCACTACGGAGACAAATTCCGACGGCGTGACCACCAAGACCGAGACCACCGAGACCACCGGAGCCGCCGAGCTTGAGACCCAAGAGTTCGATGAGGAGGCCTGGGGCCGGTTCGTCGACCGCCTCTACGCCACCTACGACACGGGCGCCGTCGGTGAAAATGAGGCCGGGGATCATTTCTACTACGCCTACAGCGAAGAGGAGGGCAACTCCGATGCGATCCTGGCCATCGTCTCCGCAGACGGGACGAGCTATTTCGGGCGCGAGGGTGTGACCAGCGTGCAGGACGATCACGTCGTTCTGCACAGCGATGAGACGAACGACGATACTGCCTACGATTTCAGCGAGGTGGATGAAAACGGACAGTTCACCATCACCTTCGTCGGTGACGGCGACGTTGCGCTTATGCACCTCGTAGATCAGGATACCGTTCTGCAGGGTATCCTGGAGAATCTTCGCAGCTTCCTGTAAATAACGGAGGATGGGCATGCGGATGAAAAACAAACTCGCCTCCCGTGCGCTCGCGCTGTCGCTGGCACTTGTGCTGGTTCTCGCCTCTGCGGCTCCCGCCTGCGCGGAAAACAGCGGCGCCCACAGCATCGTCATGAGAAGCTACACAACCTATGTGGGTACGCCGGATGACTATCTGAACCAGGAGATCCCCCTCTATTTCGTTGACGGGGTCGACGATCTGCCTTATGTCGAAATTGAAGACTGGGCGATGCTCCTGTATTTTATTAACACCGAGTTCAACGAGGACGCGGGCTATGACCTCGCGCTCAGATATAACGGCGACGTCGTCACGCTTGAGCGCGAGAGCGGCTACACACTGCGCTTCGACTTCGAAAACGACAGACTCATCTTTGACGACTACGATGCCTTCCAGCACAACTCCAATGACACGACGCTCATTGACCTTGTCTCGGAGTCCGGGACGGACGAGTACGGCAATGCCGATCTCATCTGGCGTGACAAGCAGGCCTCCTTCGACCGTTACGGTGATGTGCTGACGGTGGACCTGGCCGACTACGGGATCCATATGATCGCCCAGGATGACGGGTACTACGTCCCGATGCAGACGCTCAACGACTTCACGCTTCTGAACACGGGCCTGTTCTTTGTCTTCAACGGCGAGGCGCTCTTCCTCGTAAACGACAATATCCTCTTCGACTATAACGAGGGCCGGTACACGGATACCGCGGAGCTCTACTACAGCGCCCCCGCCGGAGACCGCAGCGACGCGCTGGCGGAATACAGCTATAACGAGCTCTGCCTTGCGCTGGACACCTTCTATGGCCTCAAGGAGGCCCACGATATTCAGAGCTTCCGTCAGCTCTTCTGGCAGATCGGATATGACGAGGTGCTAAGCGGCAACAGTGCCCTGGACGCGGACAATGCCCTCAAGTCCGTCATCGACTACTACTTCGATGATCTCCACTCCGTCTTTGACGAGTACTCCTATCTCGCCGGGACGATCAGCATCAGCGACAGCACCGGCCTTGCCAACCGCAAATTCGGGCAGCATGAAAAGGAATACAGCGACGCCCGCGACGCGGCCTATCCCGACGGCTGGCTCAGGTATGAAGAGGTCGGCAATACCGCCTACATCACTTTCGACAGCTTCGAATCCAACTACTACGGCCGGGCCTACTACCAGGCCGGACTGGAAAACCTGGAGCTGGACGATACCGCCGCGCAGATCATCGCGGCCCATAAGCAGATCAACCGCCCTGACAGCCCCATTGAGAATGTGGTCCTGGATCTGAGCAACAACACCGGCGGCTCCGTGGACGCGGCGATCGTGGTCCTCGGCTGGTTTTTGGGCGACGCGTCCTTCAGCGTCAAGAACATGGCCACCGGCGCCATGTCCACCTCTGTCTACCGCGCGGATATCAACCTGGACCATACCTATGACGAGCGGGACACCGTCTGCGACAAGAACCTGTACTGCCTCATCTCTCCGGTGAGCTTCTCCTGCGGGAATCTCGTCCCCGCGGCACTCAAGTCCTCCCAGAAGGTCACGCTCATCGGCCGCACCAGCGGCGGCGGAAGCTGCATCGTACAGCCTATGACCACGGCCTACGGCAGCGTCTTCCAGATGTCCGCCGCCCAGCGCATGTCCTTCTTGAAAAACGGCTCCTTCTATGACATCGACCAGGGCATCGAGCCGGATTACTACATCGACAATATCGCGCACTACTATGACCGCAAAGCCCTTACCGATTATATCAACGGCCTCTTCTGAAAACAACAACCGCTCCCCGAAAGGGGAGCGGTTGTTGTGCTGCAGGGGCTTATCAGGCGGCGAAGGCGTCATAGGTGATCTCGCCGGATTCGATCGTGAGGAAGCTGAGCTCGTTGGCATCGTCGGTGAACTGCAAGGTCAGCAGGGTGTCGCTCATGTTGAAGTCATCCAGCACGCGGACATAGAGATTATAGGTATCGATCTTGTGCTCGCGCACCTCGTCCCAGTTGTTGATGTTCTCCATCTTGTCGGCGGTCAGACCCTCCTGCCACAGGGAGACAGTGATGCTGCTGCCGTCACGGGCATAGCTCACATCCTTGTCGGGACCCCAGGTGTTGTTCAGATCCGCGTCCATCATGAGGGCGACGTCCTCAACGCTCAGACCATGGCGTTGGATCGTGGACATGATCATGGAGGTCAGGGAATAGAAGTCGGGATCGGAGACACCTTCAAAGGTGAACTCCAGCACGTAACCGTCGGTAGACAGAATATCAACGGAGATGGAATCGCTCTCTTTCGTCTCATAGACCAGGGTGGTAAATCCGTTGATCCAGTAAATCCCGTCACTAACGCTGCCGAGATCGATGATGAAATCCTCCAGCTCTTCAATATCCATGTCCTTGTCTTCCAGTTCGACGGCATAGACCGTAACGGACACGCTGCCGCTCTCGTCCTCAAAGATCAAGTAGCAGTCCTCCGGGATATCCTCCTGCGCGATCAGCAGATCCGGGACCCAGATGTCGATGTCCAGGTCGCCGACCTGATAGAAGTCGCCGGAGAGCTCGTTGGCCTCGATCACCCGCCTCGCAGTGATCCAGCTCAGTGTTCTGGGGTTTTCGTCGGTGTCGCCGTCAGCCATCGCCGCGGCGGACAGCGAAAACAGCATGGCGAGGACAAGAAACATCGCGAACAGTTTTTTCATGATTTTTCTCCTTTTCTGATCATCAGGCTTTCACCCGGCCTGTCGGGAAGTGCGGCCCTGAAAATGATGTGCCGCCGCCCTGCCCGAAATGCCTCCAAAGCGAGCGACAGCCGCTTGTACGATCATATTTTATCACAGCTCATCCAACCAACATCCAGCAAAAAGAGACAAAAACCCTGTTGTGGCTGGATGTTGGTTGGATGAACTGTGGTATAATAAAATATAAAAGGGTAATTGAAAATTTATGGAACTGCCGGCGGCGGTGCCGCTTGTGCTCCGGGGGTTAATATGGAAGTATTAAGAACTTATCAGGCGGATATTATGCTGGTTCTCAGCGGGTTCTGTGCGATCATGACGCTTTTCGTCTATCTCACGAAGACCATATCCCAAAAGAGAAAGATTGCGCTGATGACGCTGGAGCTCAGCGCCATGTTCCTGTTGATCTCCGACAGGCGGGCCTATCTCTTCCGGGGCGACACGAGTCCTCTCGGCTGGTGGATGGTGCGCATCAGCAACTTCCTCGTTTTTTTCCTGACCCTCGTCGTGATATACAGCTTCAATCTCTATCTGATCGACCTGTACACCCATGAGGGCGGCCTGGAGAAGGCGCCGCGGCGTTTGAAAGCTGTGCGCATCCTCACACTGGTCGGCATGCTGATGGTCGTCGTCTCCCAGTTTACCGGGTTCTACTATACCTTTGATGAAATGAACCGCTATCAGCGCGCGCCCGGATTCATCGTCTGCTATTTGATCCCGCTCACGATCATGGTCCTGCAGATGTCTGTCATCCTGCAGTACTATAAACGCCTGAGCCGCAGCATGCGCACCTCTCTGCTGCTGTTCACGGCACTTTCCATTGTGGCGTCTGTGTTTCAGGTATTCATGTACGGCATCTCCCTGAACAATATGACGATCGTTGCGCTGGCGGCGCTTTTGTATATCTTTGCCCTGCAGGATATGGAGCGGGAGGTGGAGCGCGGACGGAAGCTCGAGATCGAATTCTACCGCGAGGGCCAGAAGCGGGAGCATGCGCTCTTTGAACAGACGGCGGAGGCGCTCGCGGCGGCCATTGACGCCAAGGACGCCTATACCCATGGCCACTCGGCCCGCGTCGCGGAATACTCCTCCCGGATCGCAAAGGAAGCCGGCAAATCCGACGAGGAATGTGAGAAGGTCTATTTTGCGGGTCTCCTGCACGATGTGGGCAAGATCGGCATCCCGGATGCCATCATCAACAAGGAGGGCAGACTCACGGACGAGGAGTTTGCTCAGATCAAGCTCCACCCGGTCTACGGTAACCAGATCCTCTCCACCATCCAGCAGTCGCCGTATCTCAGCATCGGCGCCCACTACCATCATGAGCGCTACGACGGCCGGGGCTACCCGGAGGGGCTGAAGGGGGAGGATATCCCCGATATCGCGCGCATCATCGCCGTGGCCGACGCCTACGACGCCATGACTTCCAAGCGCAGCTACCGCGACCCGATCCCCCAGCAGACGGTGCGCGAGGAGCTGGTCAAGGGCATGGGGACGCAGTTCGACGCAGAGTACGCGAAAATCATGCTGCATCTGATCGACCTGGATACCGAGTACCGGATGCGGCAGCGGGAAGCGGGCAGGGGCGACAGCTTCGCCACCCGGCTCCACTGCGAGAACATCGGTCACGACTGCACCGTCGGCATCCCCGTGAACGACAAGGCGGTACATATCAGCTTCCAAAGCACACCGGACGCGGGCTTTCCCGCGGGGGAGAGTCTGCCGGTGCTGGTGCTGTTCGACGCGCTGGACGCCCGGATGCACGAGCATGAGGACAGAAAGCGAGAGCTTTATTATTACGAATACGGCCGGGTCCGATTCGGCGGCGGGGCGGTCTGCACCGGCGCCCGGAAGACAGAGACCCGCGTCCTGCAGCGGAAGCAGGACCCGGGCGGGGCGGCCGTCCCCACCGGGTTCACGACCTATACGGTGGACGCCGTGCGGGTCGGGGACCACGCGCGTATCCGCTTCTCAAACGGGGAAGAGACCACCGAGACCATCATTGCCTTGCCCGACAGCGTGCGCTATTCTTATCTCTCCCTCACGGGCGAGCACTGCCTTCTCACCGGCATCCGCATAGACCGGGAGGAGAAGAGCACCGGGGAGGAGGATATCCCGCGTATCGCCGAAAGGGTCAGCTTTATCCAGGGCTGCCCGCAGGGAGACATCCCGAATGTCGAGATCGACGGCTGGCGTATGCAGTCCACGGAGGGCATCCCGGTCACAGACGGGATGCAGCTGCGCTTCCATACCCGGAGCCTGCCCACCGCGCGGCTCGTGTGGCACTGCCCGTTTGTGAGTCTTTTCACCTCTGCCGACGGCAGCACAAACGGGGAGGGATACCGGGAGTTCCTGCTCCTGCGCCTGGACGGCGAGAACTGGGAGTCCGACGACCACGCGGAAAACCGGGTCCTGATCAACCGCACCCGGAGTTTCGCCGGCTGGAACGTGTGGAAGGAGCAGAACAAACAGGGGTTTGACTGCACGGTGACGATCCGGCGGGAAGGAAGCTGCGTCACGATGGAGACGGAAAACCTCGGTATCGCGATCAGCAGCACCACAACGATCAGGGATGAGATCGATGCGCTCTACGTCGCCCTCACCGGCGATCAGTGCGCGCTGACGGATATCCACGTGATCCGGAAGCCGGCGTCTTAAGCGCCTTTTCGGGGATGCAAACCTTGCACCGGAAAAACAACGGTGTTATTATAAAGGGAAATTGAACACCGCAGCAGGAAATACTGTGGAAACTATCATTGACAAACTGCAGCGCTATACCGAAGAGAATCCCGGCGCTGCCATCCTCTTTGACGACGCCCACACGAAGGGCATTACCTACGCCCAGCTTGACGATATGTCAGGGCGCGTGTATGCCTGGCTGAAGGCAAACAAGATCGGCAGGGAGGACTTCGTGCTCATCGACCTTCCCCGCGGCGTGCTGCCCGTGATCGCCATGATCGGCGTATGGAAGGCGGGCGCGGCCTGGGCCCTGGTGGAGG
>CAMHEN010000103.1 GCA_946184165.1 uncultured Clostridia bacterium
GAGAGAATTCCTTGTCAGAATACTTGGAAGCGACAACCTTGCCGCCTTCTTTACAGCCTATCTGTCGTTCTTCGGTATATGGCTTGCAGCGCTTCTGCTCATAGCGATACCCAGGAGCAATCGACCGATGCTCAAAGCCTGGGGATGCAACAGAGAAGGCAATACGATCAAGGCTGCTGCGATCGGCGCTCTGCTGGGCTTTGGTACCAATGGATTCTGCGTATTGATGTCCGTTTTGATGGGGGATATCAAGCTCTCTTACTTTGGGTTCAACCCGGCCATATTACTCGGATTTCTATTCGTGGTATTCATCCAGTCTGCCGCGGAGGAAATAACAGACAGGCTGTATCTCTATCAGAAGCTCAGAAGAAGATACAAGAGTCCGCTGATCGCGATCCTTGTAAATCCGGTCGTCTTCATGCTCGTGCATGTATTCAATGACGGCTTCACGATCCTTGCAGGGGTTCAGATCGTCCTCATAGGCATTATATTCTCGCTGATTGTCTACTACTATAACAGCCTGTGGGCCGCCATGTGCTTCCATACTCTCTGGAACTATACACAGAACATCATTTTCGGACTTCCCAACAGCGGCGCGGTATCGGAGTATTCCATATTCAAGCTTGAGGCTGCGTCCGCGACTTCCGGTTTCTTCTACGACGTCGGATTCGGAGTAGAGGGAAGCATCGGATCAACGCTTGTCCTCGCGGTAGTGCTCGCGGCGATTCTCTTTATAAACAGAGGGAATGGAGAAAAGCGTGACTACTGGGCAGATGCTGCAATTGATGCAGGATATGAGAGGGAATAGAAATAAGCGTTGAAAAAAGGGGACGTTTCAGAATGAAACCTGTTTTTCGATCCTTCCCCTTGCATTTTTCCGGTGGATTGGTTATTCTGGCGTCATGTAAACGCTACAAGGGCGAAAGGTGCATGAAACGTCATGACAACGTCTTTTGGAGAGACGCTGCGCCGTCTTAGAACCGAAAAGGGCCTGTCCCAGCAGCAGTTGGCGGTCAGGCTTCATATGGAACGCCCCAGCGTCGCCAACTGGGAAGCGGGACGCCGCATGCCCGACGCCGCCACGGTTTATCAGATCGCCGAGGCTCTGAGCGTTGATTCCTCTGCGCTGCTTTCTGCCGCGGACGACTCCGGCGAAGCCCCGAACGTTCTGCTCGTTGACGACGAGCCGCTCATTGTCACCGGGGGCATCCCCGTTCTTCAGGAGGCTATGCCCAACGCAAACGTCGTCGGTTTTACAAAACCGTCGCAGGTGCTGGCGTTTTTCAGCGAAAACCCGGTGGCCCTCGCTTTTTTGGACATCGAGCTGGGCAGAACCAGCGGCCTTGAGCTGTGCCGGGAGATGCTGCGGCTCAGGCCGCGCACCAACGTGATCTATCTCACCGCGTTCCGGGAGTATGCCTTCGACGCTTGGGACACCGGGGCCTGCGGCTATCTCCTCAAGCCGCTTGAAACGGAAACGGTACGCGCTCAGCTTTCCCGCCTGCGCTATCCCGTGAAGGGGCTGCTGTGATGGAAGAGCTGAATTTCCTGGTATTAGCGGAAGCGGCGGCGCTCCTGTTCGGAATCTTCGGACTGCTTGCCACCTTTATCGCCCGCGATGTTGACCAATGGCCGCGACGCCTGTGCGTCGCCATTCTTTCCTCATCCGTTGTCGTCTCTGCTATCGACTTGGTGGAAAAAGCCGCTTTCTTTTATCAGGCGCCCATTCCGCTGCGCCGCGTGCTGCTCCTCGCAACTACGCTGGCCACCCCGGTTCCGACTCTGCTCGTAACAGCCTATTTCCTCCATTGCTGCGGAGAAGACTGGAGAAAGAGCGCGGTCATGCGCCTCCAGGGTGCACTGACCGGCATCCTGGTCGCGGTGGAGGTCATCTCTCAGGCGCTCGGCGTGATGACCGTCACGACAGCGTATGAGGCTCAGGTCGGCCCATGGCCGGCCTTCTATATGATCATGCTCGCGGCGCTTTCCGTGATCTGTCCGATCGCGCTGATCCGAAGATGGAAGAAACTTACATGGACACAGCGGATTCTCTTCATGGTCAGTTTCTTTATGCCGTCTTATATCCAGAGTGTTCTTGTGGAGCTGCTTCTGATGAGCGAGCTGGTTCACGGCTATCGGGAGCAGAAGGAGGAAGCCGCGCGGCAGCGGGCGCGTGCCGCCGTCCTGCAGATGCGGCCGCATTTCATCCATAACACACTGATGAGCATTTACTATCTCTGCGCACAGGATCCCCAGAAGGCGCAGAATGTCATTCGGGATTTCTCCCGGTATCTGCAGAGCAACTTCACCGCCATCGCAAAAGACGGAACAATTCCCTTTGCGGAGGAGCTGGAACATACCAAAGCCTATCTCGCGGTGGAACAGGCGCGTTATGAAGGTCGGCTGTTTGTGGAATTCAACACGCCGGACACCTTTTTCCGCGTCCCGCCGCTGACGCTTCAGCCCATCGTGGAAAACGCCGTCAAGCACGGGCTGGACCCGGAACTCGAACCGCTTCATGTCTCTGTTTTCACCGAGAGCACGGAGCTCGGCGTCCGGATCATTGTGGAGGATAATGGCCCCGGCTATGTTCCTCCGGCTGACGACGAGGTGCAGTTTGCCCTTGACAACATTCGGGAACGCCTGAAAACCATGTGCGGCGGAACGCTGGAAATCGTGCCGCGCGAAGAGGGCGGGACGAGGGTTACCGTTTTCATCCCCTCGCGGCTTCCGGCGACAAGCACGAACAAATGAGAAATAAAACATCAGGAGGAGAAGAGAATGACTTATCTGGCAACGATTGGAACAATCATGATTCTTGGCTTTCTGTATTGGAGGATGGTCAAAAGAGAGATCCCCCAGCCCGTCGGCTGGCTGCAGGCCCTGCTCCCCATCGCGATCGGGATGCTCTCCCACCCGCTGACGATTCCCTTCTCCATGGGCTACATGAAGGCTCTGGCAAATAACCCTGATACGCTGAAGCTGAGCGAACTGAATTTCTTCCAGGCTCTCGGACGCGACTTCATCCTCGCCGGAGGTCTGGAGGAGATCGCCAAGTTGGTCATAATTGTTGTGATCCTGCTCATCTTCCGCAAAAAGGTCAAGAACGTCTATGAATACATCCTGATCGGCGCGTGCGTGGGCACCGGCTTTACTCTGATCGAGGAGTTTACTTACAGTACTGCGGACAATGCAAACATCGTTTCCACCATTGGGAGATTGATCTCGGTGCCAGCGCACATGACCCTCAATATGGTCATGGCGGAGTTTTTGGGCAGGGCCAAGCTCAGCAAGCTGACCGGCAAGGGCTCCACGGTCCTCAACTATGTGCTGGCGCTTCTCGTTCCCATGGTTATCCACACACTGTATGACGTCTCCACGGCCTTCAATCCCAGCCTGATGAGAGGCGAGGTGAAAGGCATGATCATAGCGCTGATCGGCTATGTGTGCCTGCTGGTCTATGAGCTTGTTGTGCTGCTGCGCTGCAAGAAGAAGACGGCAGAGCTCTGCGGCATGAGCACTCTGGCGGAAGTATAAAGCGGTTTGCACGCTCATCTCATGGAGACGGCGCGATTAACATATTTTATGACGAAAGGAAATACCACATGAAAAAACTGATTTCCTGCATCCTGATCTTCGCCCTGTTGTGCTCTCTGAGCGTCAGCGCCTTTGCCGAGCTCTCGACTGGCGAGAACGCCGGCGCGCAGCTTAAGCTGATCGCAAACTCCTTCGGCATGCTCCGTCAGCCGGTCGGCAAGGACCCCTGGTACTACGCCGTCACGGATCTGGACCACAACGGACGTCTGGAACTGCTCGCCTGCCGGAAGGACTCCGAGACCGGCGATGGCTATGTCAGAGGCTGGGAGCTCACGCCTGACGGCCAGCGTCTGGAGGCGCTCCACACGCCCTTTGAAAACGAAAGCGCGAACCCGGATTATTTTTTCAACATCATCACGGACAGCGCCGACGCCTATTATGACGCCGCGAAAAACGTCTGGTTCTACATCTTCACCAACAATCTCCTTGTCGACATGCCGGAATATGACCTCAACATGCTCTCGACTTTTACCTGCGGCCTGTCCATGATCAATGGCATGCTGTATGACGGCTACCTCGGAAGCAAGGTCGTGACGACCACCGGCGGACAGACGACCGTCTCCTACTCCGGACAGGATGAGAAGGAGCTCACCGAGGCGGAGTTTCTGAATCTCGCCAACACCAGCTTCGCGGGCTATCAGCGCAGCAGCATCTCCTTTGACTGGTTCCCCGCCTCCGCCGCCACAAATTTGAGCCGTTTCGCTGACAGCTACGCGGTTTTCTCCGGCGACAGGACCGGCGTTCAGGAGAGAGTGAATCTCACAGCCCCGAACGTGCCGAACACCGCGAGCTACGTTACTCCCCTTGTGATCACCAAAAACCCCACCAATGAGCAGCGCTATGTGGGTGAGACGGCCTGGTTTGTCGCTAACGCGACGGGTTATAACTCCCTGTACTGGACGCTTGTCTCTCCTTGGGGGCAGGAGTACAGCATCGCCGAAATTCGCAGCCAGTTTCCCGGCGCGAGCATCAGCGGCGAGAGTACCACGACCCTGACCATCAACGGCCTGTTCGTGGGGCTGAACGGGTGGGGCGCATACTGCACCTTCTCCAACGGCGTCCAGAGCGCGCGTACCACAACGGCGTATGTGTATGTCTATGAGAAGACCAGCAGCGTCAAGAATACCAACTCCAACGATTATTATAACTGGTACGGCCTGAGCGACGAAGAGCTGTACGATCTGGCTCTGATCGCGCTTGTGCTAGACGACAGCGACTGGGCCCTGGTTCAGGATACGAGCTATTACGATCCCTGGGAAGAGGCCCTGGCCGAGGCCGCGTGGAGCGACTACTTCGACATGCTCTGGGACTGCAGAATGTCACCGTAACCGGCCGGCAAGGCCATGATTCCCGGCCAGCGAAAGACTTAATTCCCGGCCGGATGATGTCACAATGCCCGGCCAGTAAGCAGTTAACCTCTATAATAGCGCCTCATACAATCCAGTCAGTTCAGGCATCTTCTCCGCAATAAAGTCCATGATTGTTGAGAGCAGGAGCCGCAGCTCCTGCCCTCGTGCGTTATCACGCTTTTTGTCAGATCAGATAGTTATCCAGAAAACGCTTGCTGAGACGGACAGACTTCAGAATATCTTCATGAGAGCTTTCAAAGGCCTTGTCTTCAACCTCAATCACGGCATCGCCGTTGTAGCGGATATCGTTGAGGGCGGAGACGAAGGCGCCCCAGTCCACGTCGCCCAGACCCGGGATTTTCGGGCTCATGTATTCCAGCGGGTAGGCCAGCACGCCCACCTCTTTGAGCTTCTCGGGATAGAGCTTGATGTCCTTGAAGTGGATGTGGAAGTGCTCTTTTTCATGACACAAAAATTGTACCAAAAAAGAAGAACGCTTCCAAATACGTCCTTGGTTGCGTTCTTCTTTTTTTGGGGGACTTTTTCACAGCCCCCCTTTGCTTATGCAGATGATGGGCCGGTGACGGGCGGACTGTGCGGTGCCGCCTTCCGGGACCGGGATCACGCCTTATCGTCGTTTGTGACGCCGAGCAGGATTTTCTCGCCGTCGGCTTCCTCCACGAGCGTGGCGCGCAGACTCACGGGCTTGGAAGCGCCGTCCAGCAGAAGCCGGTAGCGGTGGATGAAGAAGCCCTTTTCCTGTATCTCGCGCAGCATGTTTTCCTTTGTGAGAACGCGCAGATGCCTGTCCATGTCCGCCGGGTCGATCGCTTTGGGTGCGTCGCTTATCACATCGGCGAAGAAATCCTCCCCCTGCTTTGCGAGGCCGAAGCGCGCAAATTCATTTGAGGGGTTATACTGCGTATAGTGTCCGGTCACAGGATCGACCGTATAGAGGACGATGAAGCTTGGGGACAGGGCGGCGATCCTGCCGAGGGAGATTTTCTCCTGCCGCAGCTTTTCCTCCTCCGCCTGCTGCTTCATCTGCGCGTCGATGATGCTGATGCCCAGGATGATGCGGTTGCCGCCCTGCATCCTTGTGATCTTCATGTTCACATACATTGGCGTCCCGGTATCAGTCATGCGGTAGGTGATCGTAAAAACGCCCTGTGCATCCAGCTCCTGCAGGACGTTCTCCTTTGTAAACCATTTCAGAAACTGCTCCCTGTCCTCCTCGTAGATGCGGGTCATGGTGTCGCGTCTTGCCGAGTCAAAGAAGTTCTCGCCATGCCGTTCGATGGACAACTCCTCCGCGCCGATCCGGGAGGAGTATTCGATATAGGCGTCAGTGTCCAGGTCGACCACATAGATGTTGTAGTAGTCAGCCGCAAGCGCCCTGGCTATATCCGCATAGGTGGTGGCCTCCTCCGGCTCGGCGATGGAGAGCACGGCAACGGCGACCGCGTTGCTGCCCGTGACCGGGTTTACGCCGATGCGCCGCACGAAGGAGCGGACAAGCGAGCCGTCGGGCATCGTCTCGTCGAAGAAGACGCGGCTTCCGTTTTCGCAGCACTGCTTCACGGACGAGAGGAAGCTCACCCCGTATCCGATCGGCGAAGCCCCCAGAACGGCCGGTTCTTCCGAGACTTCAAAGCGGAAGAAGCGCTTTAAGAAGTTCCGGTAGGAGCGGTTGCTGCGTACATAGGTGGTCTTGCCGTCCTTCACCTGCAGGATCGCAATCGGGATCGTGTTGAAGGTGTTCTGGAGGTTGTTGTCCGCGTTTGCGACGCCCCCGAGATCAAAGAGGTTCACCCGCCCTATCGACTCATAGTAATCGGTCTCCTGCGGGTTTTCCAGGCTGTCCCTGTGCGTCTTGAACCATTCGAGACAGTGCGAAAAGGGGTTGGGCTTCTCATAGTAAAAGCCCTGGAGCTTGGAGCAGCCGATCTCCTGCAGAAAGCAGACCTGTTCCTTCGTCTCCACGCCCTCGCAGATCGTCTCCAGGCCCAGAGACGTGGCCATCTTCATCAGCTCGGTCAGAATGACCTTCCCGCTCTCTCCCTCGTTCAGCTTCTTCATGAAGCTCATGTCGAATTTGATCAGGTCAAAGCGAATGCTCTGCAAAACGTCCAGGGAAGAGTAGCCGCTGCCGAAATCGTCCATCCACACCGGGAAGCCGAGATTCTGAAAACGCGTGACCTGTTCCTTGATAAAGGCAAGGTCGCTGCCGATGATGCTCTCGGTGATCTCGATGGTGATCCTGTCGCGGCTGACGCCCGCCTCATCCACGCGCCTGCGGATCTCCTCAACCATATCACAGGCGTCGAAATCCGACCTGGACAGGTTGATGGAGTGCGGGACAACGAAGAGCCCCTCCTCTTTCAGCGTATGGATGTCCTCCAGCGCCCGCTCCAGCACGTAAAGATCCATCTTGTAAATGAGTCCCGCGTCCTCCAGCGCGGGGATAAAGCTCCCCGGAGAGAGAAAGCCCTTTACCGGGTCAATCCAGCGCGCCAGCGCCTCCTCATCACAGACCTTCTCGTTGACGGCCCGGATGATCGGCTGGTAAAAGACCTGAATCCATCTCTCCTCGATAGCTCTGTCGATATTCTCGACGATGTAATGCCGCATCTCCGCTTTGTCGCTGAGCTTCTGCGTGTAATAACAATAACAGGAGGCGTAGGCCCCGCTCAGCTCGTCGCAGGCGAGCCTGGCGCGGTCGCAGGCGAGGCTCGCCTTGAGGCGGCCCTCTCCGTCGGAATAGACGCCCACATGAATCGGGAGAGATTTTCCTCCATTTAAATTCCGGCAGTCGTGAAACATCTGGTGCAGCCTGTCCTCCAGGCCCGACATCTCCGTAATCACGGCAAAATGGTCGCCCCCCAGGCGGCTGCTGCGGTCGTTGCCGTAGTAGCGCACAAGCAGGCCCGCAAATTCCTTGAGCAGTTTATCGCCCTCTTCGAAGCCGTATTTCCCGTTATAGAATTTCATACCGCTGAAATCCATATACAGCAGTGCGGGCTCCCCGCCGCGCTTCAGCACGGCGTTTTTTTCCGTCTCGGCCAGCCTGAAGAAGCTGGTCATGGCCGGAAGGCCGGTCAGCATATCCTTCTCGATGCTCTCCCGCAGCCTCTCCTCCAGATCGCCGCGGTATTCCTCTTTCTCATTTTCAAGCACGAAGCTGTGCAGCAGGCAACCGCCGAGAATGCAGCCGATGGCGTACATCGGGAGCAGCGAATAGAGGGTCTGCAGAAGGTCAAAGACGGTCATCGTCATGCTGAAAATGCCGACGGTGCGGTGGCGGAACCTTTTCGTCCCCTTGCTTTTCAGCGCGACGCCAAAGGCGTAGGCCGCCGTCATCAGAAACATCGCGATCTGGGCAGCCAGCGTGATATAGCGCGCTATCAGGGGGTGATAGACATTGTTCTCATCAAAGCTGAAAAGGATCGGCGTGAAGAAGTTTAAGAGCACGACGACGATCTGGAAGGCGAAGATGAGCTTGCCCGCGATATCGAGCAGTCTGGCAAAGCGGTTGTCCCGATCAAGATAAGCGATCGCAAACTGCGTCCACAGCAGGATCGTAAAGGCCATGGCGATAAAATACAGCGCGGTGTCCGCGTAGACGAGACGCATCATCTGCCGCTCGTACAGAAAGCCCCACAGAATATCCGTGATATAATAGGCGATCACAGAGAGGGAAAACGCGCGATAAGCCCGACGCGCGGGGATGGGACTGCTGCCCCTGCCCTCCCCAAGCACATCGTAATTGATCATCAGATGGATAATAAGCGCGAGAATGCTTGCACCCGAATAGCTCATACGATCACCTTGCTTTCCTCGTCGTCGCGGGCGCGGCCATGCCGCTTTTTCCGGCGGGACAGCCGACGCGGCGGGCCGACCTGATCTCCGCACTATATTACCTACCATTATAAAGGTTGAAATCGAAATAATCAAGGCAAAAGCGAACAGGCCTCACGGCCGTTCATAAATATCATCGGGGGGAGTTCAGAGGGGGACACCCTCTGATTATTCGCCTCGGAAGGCGAAAAACAATTCAAATCCGTTTTTGACGGGGCTTTTTGATTATGAATCAGGCGCTGTCTCTCTATTCTGTTTTACCAGTGGTGAGACA
>CAMHEN010000104.1 GCA_946184165.1 uncultured Clostridia bacterium
GCAGCGGATCACTAAAGCTGAACTGTCTGTTTTCGTTTTTGTCCGTCTGTGCGCCATCCACCATATCCTCAAACTTCGGCGCATAGGGCTCAGTGATATGAAGGGCATAGACCTCGGCCCCGGTGCGCTCCTTGAGCATATCGACCATCACCAGCACATTGCTGCGGTCACGGTAGTGCTCAGGCTCTGCGATACTCGCCTGGCTTACGGCGTCGATGTCCACTCCCTCGGTGTTGATGTTCTCACTGTAATCAAAGTAGATGATCAAAGCCTTTTCCGGTTCGGCAGCCACGGCAGGGCTTGCGGCCAGGATGAGCGTCAGAATAACAAGGCTTACAAGAATGTTTTTTTTCATGGGTATTTCCTCCTGTGGATCATAGATTTGCTTTTCCTGTCGTATGAAAGTGTAGCAGAACAGCTTTCAAATGTACAATGCCGATTGCGCATACTGCTATGTGTTCAGATTATACTGAAATCATTCTTAAAAAATATTGTTTTCATGTTTCCTGCTATCTTGGTGTTGCTATTTGCATTTTTATCCGGTATAATACAATAAATAGACTGAATACTGAGGTGATCCTGATGATCGAAATCTATCTGCTGGAGCAATTGGAAGCCTTTGCGCGCTGCGGGACCCTGTCCGGTGCAGCGGAGGAGCTGCATTTAAGCCAGCCCGCGCTGACACGCTCCATGAAGAAGCTCGAGGAGCTGATCGGCGTTCCCCTCTTTGAGCGGCAGAAGAACAAGCTGGTGCTCAACGAAAACGGGAAGCTCACCGCCGAGTATGCCCGCCGGGTACTGGAGCAGGACCGTGAAATCATCGGCCGGGTACGCGCCTTCGATCGGCAAAACCACACCATCAGCATCGGCGGCTGTGCGCCGGTGCCGCTCGGGCAGCTCGTGCCGCAGGTCACCGCGCTCTATGAGGATATGACGGTATCCCAGGAGGTTCACCCGGATGCGCCGCTGCTGGACGGTTTGCAGGACGGTACTTTCCAGTTGGTCATTCTTCATGAGGAGCCCGCCGATAAAGCGCTGTATTGGGTGCCGTACGGGGAGGAAAAGCTGTACATCGTTCTCCCGAAGGATCATCCGCTGGCCGATCGCGAGGGTATCTGGCTGAAAGAACTGGAGAGCATGAACATCCTCCTGTTCAGTCAGATCGGTTTCTGGTATGAGCTGTGCGTCGATAAGATCCCCAATCCGCATTTTCTGCTGCAGAACGATTTTGAGGCCTTCGGCGAGCTGATCAAGGCCTCCAACCTGCCTGTTTTCACCTCCAGTTATTTCATGGAGAATCCGCCTATTCCTCACGATAATAACCGTCTGATCATCCCCATTCTGGATCAGGAGGCTGACGTACGCTATTATCTTGCCTGTAGGCTCGAAGACAAAAAGCGCTTCAGCGCGCTGTTCAAAAGGATCTCGGGATAAAGAAATCCTCCGTCTTTCGGCGGAGGATTTTATCTATTTACGGGAGCTTATTGTATTCTTCGTCTGTGACAGGCTCCAGCCACTCCACTTTGCAGCCTTCGCCGGGAACCTCCAGCGCAATATGCTGGAACCAGGAATCCTTGGCGGCACCGTGCCAATGTTTCACGCCTGCCGGGATGTTCACCACATCGCCGGGGTGCAGCTCGCGGGGCTCTTCACCCCATGCCTGATACCAGCCGCGGCCGGCCACGCAGATCAGCATCTGACCGCCGCCCTGTTCGGCGTGGTGAATGTGCCAGTTGTTGCGGCAAGCGGGCTCAAAGGTCACGTTGAAGGTGGGCACCTGATCCAGCGTCAGGACCGCCAGATAGCTCTGGCCGATGAAGTACTGACCGGCAATGGTGTTCTCCAGTCCAACGGGAAAAACGGAAAGATTCTTTTCAGCCATCATCAGATTCCTTTCTCCTGCATCCATGTGTGGATATGATCGAAGACCTCACGGTTGTTCTTCTCCTGGAACATAAAGTGCGAGTTGCCATATATTCCTTCGTCCGGCAGATAGACGACCTTCGCGTCGCCGCCGTGGCGATTGACGCAGTCAGCAAAAGTATGAGCAAGCGCCAGCACCGCACGCCAGTGATCCTGTGCCGGGAATTCCACCGTGTCCTTGGGGATGTAGTCGCCGAAATAGACAACAATCGGCTTCTTGGTAAGCTGCTCAAACACTGCCATGGGAACAGGGATGCAAGGGATGCCGGCACCGGGAATGGCAAAGGCGGAATTGGAAGCATAAGGTGCCGGGCATTCCTCCTCAGGCATGATGAAGGTACCGGGTTCCAGCGCGATCACGCCGGTCACATTTTCCGAGGCTGCCGCGATGAACCAGCCGGGAATGCCGCCCTGAGAGTGGGTGATGAGTGCTGCAGGGCCGGACTTTTCCAGCGCCTTGACTGCGGTATCCGTCACGAGCTGAGCGTCAAACTCGCCCACGGAGGGTGTCATCAGGCGGAAAAACTGGTCGATGTCCGCCTCCTCATGAGGCATCTGCGTTCCCTCGGCGTAATTGGGCCAGGAGCCCAGACGAAACTGAGTAAACCAGGTCAGATCATCCGGCCGGGCGGAGACCGTGGCGTCCTTGGAGGATTTGGCAGCTGAGCCGTAGCGGGGCTGGTCGATGAGATAGGTGCCGTAGCCCGCCTCCAGGAACATGTCGGCAAAGCCTTCGGCATAAGGGGTACGCTGCCAGGTAACGATGCTGCCGCCATAACCGTGAAGGAAGGCGGCTTTTTTGCCGTTGCCATCCTCCGGGAGCTGATAGAACACGGTGCAGTGATCGCTGTAGCGGACCTGACCCGCGTCGGCGAGCTGACTGTGGATGGGATCAAATACGCCCTCGGCTTTTTGGACGATACCGCCCGCAGTGTAGACTCCCTGTTCTTTGATATGAAGTGTCATTTTATTTGTCCTCCTCTTCCGGCCACACCTCCGCGATCAGCGGGAAGGTGCTCCAGGCCTTGGGCCAACCGCAGTAAAAAGCAAGCTGTGTCACGATCTCAACTGCCTCTTCCTTAGTGATGCCATGAGCCTTGCCCAGGGCCAGATGGCTCTTGAGCTGAGGATACAGTCCCGCGGAGAACAGGGCCGCGATGGTGATCATGCTGCGGTCACGGGGAGAGAGCTCCGCCTCGCGTGACCAGACCTCACCGAACAAAACGTCATCATTCAGCTCCGCGAATTTGGGAGCGAGTTTGCCGAGATGATCTCTGCCTGCTGTCTGTTTTTCTGCCATAATACTTTCCTCCTATAAGTTCTTGTAATGTTGTTTTCCTCTTGTGATTTCATTATACAAGAGCTTTTTTCGTTTGTACAATGCCAAAAGTGGATAGTGCTATAACTTAAAATCATAGTACTATCCACTGCGGCTCATTTTTCAACCAGTTCGATCGTCGCTGCGTCTCGGTATGTCTCAAAAACTGAGACGTTGGAATTCATCGCTCCGGAATCCTCTCCGGCAGGTCAAAGGCCTGCGCGTAGTGGATGGGCGTCCAAAAATCGACTGTCAGCATTGTCAGGGCACATGCGATCATGAACATGAAGATTCCTCTGCCCAACCGAAGCTCCCATCTCTATACTTTGCTTCACCCGAGGCCGCGCTCGTTGAGCCACGCCTCAATATGATCTGCGATTTCCTGATTGTTCAGCTCCTGGAACATGAAGTGGCTGTTGCCGGTGATGCCGATCTTCGGCAGGTCGATGACCGTCGCGTCACCGCCGTCTGCGTTATACTGCTCTGCGAAGGCGATCGCGCCGTCCCGGATCATCTTCCAGAAGCCTGTGGAGGCGATATCCTCAGGACCGTTGTCGATGTAGTCACCGAAATAGAGGATAATGGGGATCTTCGCCTCCAGGAGACGTGTATACTGCTCGGTGCCGGGCTGGGGCGCTCCGCCGGGCTCGATCGCCACGATGGCCGCGATGTTTTCGACCGCCACGTCCCAGCCGACAGCGCCGCCCTGGGAATGGGTGATGAACACAGCCTTCTGTCCGCTGCGTGCCGCGGCTTCCTTCAGCACCTCGCCCATTGCCTCAGCTGCGACCGTCTGGTCAAAGCTACCCGTGTTCGGCGTCATCTGGCGGAAGAACTGATCCTGTGCCGCATCCCCCTCGGGGAACTGGCTGCCCTCGTAGCGTTCCGGCGCCACGCGGCCGATGCGGAAATGGGTGTACCAGGCCTGATCGCCGGGCTTATAGTCTTTGGAATCCTCTGCCCAGGCATCGAGGAAGCCGTCCGCAGTCATGGACACGGCAGCGCCAGCTTCACCGCGGCGGGGCTGATCCACAAGATAGGCCGCATGCCCGTCGCGCAGGAACATGGTGGCCCAGCCGTCGCGTCCGTCGGGAGTGGTCATCCAGCCCATGCGGGACTGACCGTAACCGTGCAGATAGACGATGGGCGCGCCTGTCTCCTCCGCGGGGATCTGGTAGAACACGTTCGCGTGATCCACATGAGCGGTATTGCCCGCACGGGTAACATCCAGCCAGTTCTGCGTGGGATCGTACTCACCCGCGACCGGCTCCGTGACGGTGCCGCCCGCCGAAAAATACCCCTGCTCCGCGATCATGAGCGGCGCCTTGCCTTCCTCCGCGAAGGCCGCAGCCGAGAGGCTGAGCAGCATTATAGCGGAGAGTAAAATTGCGATCGTCTTTTTCATTTGGATCAGCTCCTTATTTGATCTGTGTTCATTCTACCTGACCGGGACGGAAATGTACAATGCCGATTACGCATATTGCTATAATCGGCATTTATAGTATTAATGCTTGTCAAACAACCAGCCCATGATCTTCTCGTCCTTAGCAAACGTCATTCCGCCGCCATGCTGATCGCGATAGCCCCGCTGTGTGAAGTATTCCTGATCCTTTACGTCCAGCACAACAAGCTTATTGATTTCTTCATCACTCAGGCCCTGCCGCTCATACAGCTCACGAAGCTGTACGGCCGCATTTTTCATGGAATCCGAGCCGTAATAGCTGTCCTGCTCGCCTGTCGCCAGATATACCGGTGTCCTTGCATCGGCCAGTGTTTCCAGATCTCCGTCCCACTGAGAAGACACCATGAGGAAGGCTGTATACAGCTCCGGCCGCATCCCCATCACGAGAGACCCGGTCTCTCCGCCGCCGGAGTAACCCTCCAGATAGACCCGATTCGGATCGATGTTGTATGCTTCCATCAGATACTCAGTCAGTGCTATGGTCTGACACGCCGAGGTCTCGCGCCAGTCATTAAGCTGCGGGGAGATTACGATCATCTTTTCGTTCCAGCCAATTGCCTCCGGGCCGAAGTCCTCCACCATGTTGGCCCCCACGCCATGAAAGTACAGCCCTTCCCAGCCGGGCAGCGTGATAAACAGCGCGTACGGTTCCCTGCCGTCGTAGGAATCCGGGATATAGCTGCTGTAATGAATATCCCCCAGTTCGGAATGATAAATGTTGTCATTCACAAAGCCGCGCTGTGTCTGTGTACCGCAGGTGATGGAAGCGCGGTCGGTTTCCGCAGAAGCCGCAGCGCAGCCCGTGAGCATGAGCGCAAGGACGTAGGCAGAAATCATAACGGAAATCTTCATCCTGCTACTCCGATCCTGTCCAGCCAGTTCCTTATATCCTCGTCCGAGGAATGGTTGATGCGGTAGCCGTCCAGCACGTTCGCGCCGCCGGATACGCTGCGGATATAATCCATGCAGATTTCAATGCCGTTATCCTGGCTTGTGCAGAACGGGACAATGGTCTTGCCGCTCAGATCATAGCTTTCGAGGAAAGTCCCGATCGCCATGGGCGCGTTGAACCACCAGATCGGGAAACCGACATAGATCACATCATAGGCCGAGAGATCGTCCGGTTTTGCCGCGAGTCCGGGCCGCATATTCAGCGTCTCCTCGATCCATGCCGTTGCAGCTGTCCCAGCAAAGGAGTTGCGGTAATAGCGCTCTGTCCGAATCTCATACAGATCCGCCCCGGTGAGGCGTTGGAGCTGCATGGCGGCAGCCTCGGTCACGCCGTCATGGATGTTCATGCTGGCCGAGGTCACAGCGTCCGCGCTGCCCTCCGCTGTAATGACACCGGAGCGCGTGAAATAGACGATCAGTGCCTTCGTGTCTGCGTCGCCTTTGGTGATCTCCCTAGTTGCGTCCTTGATTTTGTTTCCGAGAAACAGATACCACCAACCGACAAGCAGCAGCACCAGCACAACCACCAGAACGATCAGTGCTTTTTTCTTTTTCTTCATGCGTCAACACATCCTGTTGTAAGATGCTATTATTCTAACGGTGCGTATTTCATTTGTACAATGCCGATTGTTTATACTGCTATAACCTGTAGGTATAGAAAGGCCCCTTGACGTGTTTTCTGCACATCAAGGGGCTCTGTTTTACAGGTTCTTTGCGAAGAAGGGCAGGATATAGTCGAAGGCCTCAGAGACGAAGGGGGCCAGATCATACATGTCAAAGTGGCTGGCTTCAGGGATCACGTGCATCTCCTTGTTGCCGGGCACAGCATTAAACACGTCCTCGGAGGACGGCTTTGACCATGCGTTCTCGCCGGAGATCACACAGTAGGGCTTGGTCATTTCCTTCATGATATTGGGCACGTTATACTTGATGAGCTCCAACTGGCTCCAGGCCACGACCTGATTCGACCAGCGGGGATGGGTACCGCGGGAAGAATAGTAGTAGGCCGCGCCCTCGTCAAAAGCACGGGGCATGAAGTTGAGGAACATCATCTCGCCCTCGCCCTTGTCATAGGCTTCCTTTGCGGCTGCGACCTCTGCCTCGGGTTTAAAGAAGCCCATCATGGGAGAGGTGGAAATATCCGCGATAGCGGGAACGATGGCGGTGACAGCCTTCAGCCGTGACTCCTTCACGCCGGCCACGGACATATATGAACCGGAGCCGCAGATGCCTAAGCCACCGATACGCTCGCTGTCCACATAAGGCAAGCTGCAGAGATAGTCCACCGCGCCCTCGATGTCGCTTTCCTTGACGTCCGGCAGTTCCTGACCGCGGGGCAGGCCCTCGCTCTCTCCAAAGTAGGAGCCGTCGAACACCAGCGTCACATAGCCGTCCTCGGTCAGACGCTCGGCGTAGACCGACTGCGCCTGCTCCTTGACAGAGAGCATCGGCCCGGTCACGACAACAGCGGGATAGTTTTTGCTGAGATCAAAAGGTTCGGGAATACGCAGCAGCCCTGCAAGGCGCAGGTTCAGCTGCTTGTTCATAAATACAACTTTCTGAGTTTCCATGATGAAAGCCTCCTGTTCTTTGATGTTGAGAACAGTATAAATGGCTTCTTTCAATTTGTACAATGCCAAAAGTGAATACTGCTATAAGTTGCAGTTATTGTTTTTTCTTCACATAGTACTATTTACAAGGATTATCCTGTTTGAACGCTGGCGGCCAGTACGAGAGCGGCTTCGCATCAAGCTTGAGTTTGAAATCACAATAGTCACCGTCTTCAAAGCATGTGTGCTCACGGTAAAGCGGCGCTCCTAGCACACCGAATACCACATAATCCAGATTGCAAAGATAAGACTGCTGTGTTCTAGCTTTCAACGCGCCTGACTACTATTTGACTACTATTTTTCGCAAAACCTTGATTCCAGGAAAAAAACAGCACTCATGCGGTTTTCCGGGAATCGGCGAAATAGTAGTCAAAGCTGGGGTAAAACCTGCAAAGCCGCACCGAATCAGACTTTTTACAAATGCTGCCTGATAACTCCGACTCTGGAGGTCGTGGGTTCGAATCCCGTCGGCCGTACCATGAAAGGTCATCCCGTAAGGGGTGGCCTTTCGTGGTATTGTTGATGGTTTGTTCACCCATGACCTCCAGGTGCGAAGCACGTTCAGTCCGCCGAAGGCGATAAGGCGAATTTCTTTTTTCCCATCGGTGTATTCAATTCTCTTATATGTACGGAGCGGGCGCGACGCCTGCTCCTTTTGCTTATGCGGTGACAGGGCTGCGAAGATACTCCACGCTCACTCCCTGCCGGGTGTCAGCTCTGTAGTTTTTCGTGAACGCATTGTCCGGGAGGACAATATACCCCGCGAAACGGTAATTGATCACCACACGCTGGGTGCGGTTTCTGCCCGTTCCCTCGGTTTCATAGACGTCGATGTGGTCGATCAGCTCTCGCAGCAGCGGAGCCGTCAAATCTTGAACGGCAGCGCTTTTATAGTATTCAGCGGCTCAAATGAACCGAAAAACGACAGACGCGTATTTATTTGACCGCTATAATTGCGTCCCTCTCCGCACCGACGGAGACATAGCGGATCGGGCAGCCCACGGCGGATTCTACAAAGGCAATATAGTCCCGTGCTGCCTGCGGCAGATCTTCAAGACGGCGGCAGGCACTGATATCACAGTGAAAACCCGGCAAATATTCATAAATCGGTTTCGCGGCATTCAAATCATCGATCACCGTGGGAAAGTCCTCAACGCGCTCGCCTCTCACATCGTAGGCAACGCAGACCGGGATTTTTTCCATATAGGACAGCACGTCCAGCTTCGTCAGTGCAAGAGCGGTGCATCCCTGCATCCTGGTTCCGTAGCGGGATGCGACAACATCGAAGCCGCCGACTCTGCGCGGTCTGCCGGTGGCGGCGCCGTATTCTGCCCCGGCTTCCCTCAATGCGCTCCCCTCTTCCCCGAAAAGCTCGCAGGGAAAGGGACCTGCGCCGACACAGCTGGAATATGCCTTCATGATCCCGATCACCTGATCCAGATGCGCAAAGGGTACCCCCGCGCCGATGGGTGCATAGGCCGCAAGCGTGGAGGACGCGGAGGTAAAGGGATAGATACCGAAGTCTATATCCCGCAGCGCACCGAGCTGCGCTTCAAACAGGACTGATTTTCCTGCGTCTATCACGTTTTGCAGATAGAGCCCGGTATCCTGGACATATGACACAAAAGGCTTTCCGTA
>CAMHEN010000105.1 GCA_946184165.1 uncultured Clostridia bacterium
GAGCTCCCCTGCGACTCTATGATCGTACACTGCCGCAAGGTTTTTTGACAGTCTCCAAACCCCCCGGCGATTAAAATCGCCGGGGGTTTTTCCATTCTTCCGGGCGCTTCCTGATTACGCGTCCCTGTCTGCGGGCCGGGGTGCTTTGCGCAGCTTGTAGGTACCGTCCCGGATCTTCGCGAGAATGTCCTCGTAGGGCATGGGTTTGCCGTAGTAGTAGCCCTGGAGCCGCCCGCAGCCGGCCTCGCGCAGGAAGTCCACCGCCTCCCGGGTTTCCACGCCCTCGCAGAGAGTGCGCATGTTCAGATCGTCCGCGAGATGGATGATGCAGGAAATGATTTTGCGGGAACTCGGGTTGTTGTGGAAGTTCTTCAGAAACTCCATGTCGATCTTGAGAAGGTCAAAGTCGAAGTCCTTCAGCACGTTCATGGACGAGTAGCCGGAGCCGAAGTCGTCAAGCCACACGGCGTAGCGGCCGGAGCCTTCGCTGTGCAGGCGGGCCACCGCGCTTTTGAGCCCGGCCACGTCCCGCGTGATGGCGCTCTCGGTGATCTCCACGTGCAGGTATTCCTTGGGGATTTCATACTTTTCCACGATCTTCTCGAGCTCGCTCACAGCGTCCATGAGCTCGAAGTCCAGCTGGGAGAAGTTCATCGACGTGGGCAGCACCGGCAGTCCCCGGTCAATGCATTCGCGGATCTGGCGGCAGACGGCGTCGTAGATGCAGAGATCCAGCTTGTGGATCTGGCGGCCCTCCTCCAGCGTGGGGATGAAGAGCCCGGGGGAGAGGAAGCCGAACTTCGGGTCGATCCAGCGGGCCAGAGCTTCGCACCCGGCGAGGGTTTCATCCTCCGCCCACATGACGGGCTGGTAGTAGACCTTGATGTAGCCTTCGCGCACGGCCTCGTCCACGTGGTTGAGCACATACTGCTTGAGACTGTAGTCGCTGCTCATCCGCTCGCCATATTCCAGGAAGAACTCGTCCTCCCTGCTGTGGAGCTGCTTGAGGGCGTGGCGGGCGCGGTCCACGGCGTGGCGGGCGTCCCGGGTGGTTTCCTTCGTGCGGTAGGCGCCGACCTTTACGTCCAGATAGGTCTCGGTGGGGTGGGCGGCGCGGATCTGCTCACGCACGCGCGCGGCCCGTTCACGGTAATCCTCCGCGTTTGTGAGGACGCTGAAAATGTCGCCGAACTGTCTCGCCGCGGGCTCTCCCGGGAAGGCGGAGACAATGACATTGCCCATCTCGACGAGCAGCTCGTCGCCGCCGTTATAGTCGAAGCGGTCGTTGTAGGTCTGAAAATTGGCGAGGTCGAACACAAGGTAGACAGGATATTTCCCCTCGGCGCGGCTCTTGTCCATGTAGGCCTTCGAATCCTCGTCGAACTTGTGCATGTTGGGGATGCCGGTCAGATCGTCCGTGACAGAGATCTTTTCGAGCTCCCAGGATTTTTTTGCGTCCCGGTAGCGCTGGAAATATACGGCGATCACCAGGATGCACAGGATGATGAGGAAGGTGATGTAGTTGATGAAGTCCCCCTCCGAGAGGGACAGGCGATTGCCGGCCTTGTCGAAGGTGCGGTTATTCAGGAGCCATACGAAGAGAAAGCCCACGCCGCCGATGATCGCGACCGAGGAGAAGGGGCGCCATACACAGATGACCGTCACGTACATGAGCATGGTGAGAAAGCAGATGATCATGCGTCCGCGGGAGAAGTCATGCATGGCGGTCGTGATGCCGAAGTAAATGGCGAAGCTGAAGTAGAGGAAGATCAGCACGCTGCTGATGCGGCGGAGCCTGCCGAGTTTCCCCTTCATGTAGAGCACGCCGTAGATCAGAATGAGCAGGGCCGAGCCCAGCAGCCACCAGTAGGCGTAGGTGTAGTGGAAGAACTCGCCCACGGAGGCGACCTTCCCGGGCAGCACCCAGTTTCTGATATAGCGGAGGATCATTGCGATTTCGACGAGGCACACGACGGCGGTCAGATAGGCCGCGCTTCGCACGTCCGCTTCTCTGAGCTGGTCTTCTATATAGGGCGGGTTGCGGTAAAAACCGAGGCCGTAGCGGAGAAATTCCCAGAGATTTTTCTTTTTGGGTTCGCCCACGGAATAACCCCTTCTTTCAAAAATAGAATAGGAAAAGGCCTCTCTTCCCGGATAATTCGAAGAACAGAGGCCCTGTCAGGCTCAATACCGGCTTTCTTCAGGAGGATCGGATTTATCCATAAGAAGTATAGCCGAAAACCTATCCGATTGCAAGAGGGGAAGCTCTTATTCCCAGTCTACGACGTTTGCCCAGCGGAGGAGGAAGTCGCGCTCCTCGAGCTTGCCCTTGACGGACTGGGACGCCGCCACGATGGGCATCCACTTCTGCACGTAGCTCTTTTCGATGTTGCTGCCCTCGCAGAACATGTCGAGGTATTTCTCGGCGAGGTCCGCCTCCCCGCGCAGGTGGAAGGTCAGAAAGCTGCGCGCAGCGTCGGCCGAGGCGTTGCCCTGGGTGGCGTGGGCCCAGTCGATGACATACAGTTCCCCCTTCGGAGTGAGGATGATGTTCGAAGGGCAGAGATCGCCGTGGCAGAGCTTGTCGTGGTTCGGCAGGCCCTCCAGCCGGATCAGCAGCTCATAGCGGGTCACGGGGTCGAGATCCGCCTGCAGGATCTTGCGGTTCATCTTGTCCTTGAGCCGGGAGAGGAGCGGGCTCTTCTTCGTGTGGATGAGAAGCTGGGTATTCACCATCATCTCAAGGTACTTGTCCGTATTCTCCGGATCGTCCCGCATCAGGTGGGAGAGGGTGGTGCCCTCCACATATTCGGAGACGATAGACCACTTGCCGTCGATGGTCGTGACCTCAAGGATCTTCGGCACGTTCAGGCCGCAGTCCTCCACGCGGGCCTGGTTGAGCGCCTCGTTCAAAATGTCCGCCTTGGCGAAGCTGCTGTTGAAGACCTTGACACACTTGTCCCCGTCGCGATAGATGGTTTTGTTTTTGCGTTCGGCGATGATGTTATCGAGATTCATGATTATGCCCTCCCTTCAAGCTGGCTTGCGTCCGGCTTGGCCGTCTCCTGGAATGTCCTGCCGTAGTAGGCGTTGAGATACATCTGCTTGATCTCGCTCATGAGGGGGTAACGGGGATTGGCTCCGGTGCACTGGTCGTCGAATGCCTGCTCCACCATCTCGTCGAGGGTCGCGAGGAAGGCGTTCTCGTCCTCCACATAGTCGCGGATCGCGGGCTTGATGCCGATGGCCGCCTTGAGCTCGTCGATCTTTGCAATCAGCGCCTCGAGCTTTTCACTGTCCGTATTGCCGCCGCAGCCGAGGGCGTCCGCCACCATGGCGTAGCGCGCGAGGGTGTGCGGGTGGTCGTACTGCGGGAAGGTGCCCATCTTGGTCGGCGCCTCGCAGGCGTTGAAGCGCAGTACCTCGTCCATCATGAGGGCGTTGGCGAGGCCGTGGGCGATGTGGTGGAAGGCGCCCAGCTTGTGGGCCATGGAGTGCATCACGCCGAGGAAGGCGTTTGCGAAAGCCATGCCCGCCATGGTGGCGGCATTCGCCACCTTCTCGCGGGCGTCCGCGTCGCTGCCGTCGTTGTAGGCCCGGGGCAGGTAGGCAAAGAGATTCTTGAGCGCCTGGAGCGCAAGGCCGTCAGTGTAATCGGTGGCCATGACGGAGGCAATGGCCTCAAGCGCGTGGGACACGGCGTCGATACCGGAGGAGGCGGTCAGCCCCTTGGGGGCGGTCATGTGGTAGTCCACATCGACGATCGCCATGTTGGGCATGAGCTCGTAATCCGCGAGCGGGTACTTGATGTGAGTGCTCTCGTCCGTGATGACGGCGAAGGGCGTGACCTCGCTGCCGGTGCCGGCGGAGGTGGGGACGCAGATGAAGTAGGCCTTTTCGCCCATCTTCGGGAACTTGTAGATGCGCTTGCGGATATCGGAGAAGCGCATGGCCATGTCGGCAAAGTCGGCCTCGGGGTGCTCGTAGAGGACCCACATGATCTTGGCCGCGTCCATGGGGGAGCCGCCGCCGAGCGCGATGATGACATCGGGCTTGAAGGTCTCCATGCGCTTGGCGCCCTCTCTCGCGCAGGCGAGGGTCGGGTCGTTCGGCACGTCAAAGAAGCAGGTGTGCTCAATGCCGAGTTCCTCGAGCTTCTTGAAGATGGGGTCGGCCGCGCCGGTCTTGTGCAGGTGCGGGCCGGTGACGACGAAGGCGCGCTTTTTGCCCATCTCGCCCAGCTCGTTGAGGGCCACGGGCAGGCAGCCCTTCTTGATATAGATCTTCTCGGGGGCGCGGAACCAGAGCATATTTTCCCTTCTTTCCACGACGGTTTTGATGTTCAGCAGGTGCTTGACGCCCACGTTCTCCGACACGGAGTTTCCGCCCCAGGAGCCGCAGCCCAGCGTCAGGGACGGGGTCAGGGCGAAATTGTAGAGGTCGCCGATGCCGCCGTGGGAGGAGGGGGTGTTGACCACGATGCGGCAGGTCTTCATGCGCGCCTGGAACGCGGCGAGCTTTTCCTGTCCCGTGGCGGTGTTGAGATAGATGGAGGAGGTGTGGCCCATGCCGCCGCGAATGAGCGCGTCCGCCTTGTCCACCGCGTCGGCGAAGTCCTTCGCCCGGTACATGGCGAGGACGGGGGAGAGCTTCTCATGGGAAAACTCCTCGGACTTGTCGGTGGACTCCACCTCGCCGATGAGGATCTTGGTCCCCTCGGGGACCTCCACGCCCGCGAGGGCGGCGATCTTCGCGGCGCTCTGACCGACGATGCTCGCGTTCAGGGAGCCGTTGATGATGATGGTCTTGCGGACCTTCTCAAGCTCCTCCCCCCGGAGGAACCGGCAGCCGCGTTTGGCAAACTCTTCCCGCACCCGGTCATATACGCCGTCCAGCACGACGACCGACTGCTCAGAGGCGCAGATCATGCCGTTGTCAAAGGTCTTGGAGTGGATCACGGAGTTCACGGCGAGGAGAATGTCCGCCGTGTCGTCGATAATGGCGGGGGTGTTGCCAGCGCCCACGCCCAGCGCCGGGGTGCCGGAGGAGTAGGCCGCGGTGACCATGCTGGGGCCGCCGGTGGCGAGGATGATGTCGGACTCCTTCATGAGAAGCCTTGTCATCTCGCGGGAGGGGGCGCTGATCCAGCCGATGATGTCCTCGGGCGCGCCGGCCGCGACAGCGGCCTCCAGGACCACCTTCGCGGCCTCAACGGTGCTGCTCTTGGCGCGGTGGTGAGGGGAAATGATGATGCCGTTGCGGGTCTTGAGGGCCAGCAGGGTCTTGAAGATGGCGGTGGAGGTGGGATTCGTCGTCGGGATGATGGCGCACACGAGACCGAGGGGCTCCGCGATCTTTTTCACGCCGTAGGCCTTGTCCTCCTCGATGACGCCGCAGGTCCTGGTGTCCCGATAGGCGTTGTAGATATATTCGGAGGCGAAGTGGTTCTTGATGACCTTGTCCTCCACAACGCCCATGCCCGTCTCCTCATACGCCGCGCGGGCGAGGGGGACGCGCGCCTTGTTGGCCGCGGTGGCCGCCGCAAGGAAGATGCGGTCCACCTGTTCCTGCGTGTACGAGGCGTAGACGGCCTGCGCCTTTTTGACGCGGGCGATCTCCTCCTCCAGGCGCTCCAAACTGTCTATGACAGGATATTCTTTGCTCAAATCAGTCAACTCCTTTTCCTTCTCGGATCGTCAAAATATTAACACAATGGCCCTGCGGATTCAATTGGCATTGTAGCCGAATTTTGTTAATACCATAACAGACTCTGTACTGAAAAACCGTCATTTTCACAAGACGGCGGAACGGCACACCGCGGCGCTCAACGAACTTGCGGCATGGGCTGACGACGTGCAGGCCGTTGTGAGAATCCCGTTCGGAAAGGTCACGCCTGTCCAACAATCGGAACCGATCAAGCAAGCCGAATAAAACACAAGACGCACCGCCGACAGGCGGTGCGTCATTTTCATCGGACTCGCGGAGAAGGTTTTCACGGCCCTTCCAATTTAAAACAGCGGTCTTCCAAGTATATCATCCGCCCGCACAAGACCGAAGGCGCGGGAATCCACCGCGTTCTCCCGCGCGTCACCCAGGACAAACAGCTCCCCGCTGCGCAGGATAAGGGGGAAGCTGAGCCCCTCCGGTCTCGGATCCGTACGCGTGAAGCTGTAGCTGCCGCGCTCGGCGAGGCCGTTGATGTAGGCGATGCCGCTGCGGATGTCCACGCTGTCACCGGAGGTGGCCACGACGCGGCGCACGGCGGCATTCCCGTCGGGCAGGCGCAGCACGACCGGATCCCCGCGCCGGAAATCCCGGGCCGCCCGCAGATAGACCACCGGCCGCCCTCTCTTGTAATCGGGCTGCATCCCGTCATCCTGCGGGACTGCGACCCCGACAAGCAGGCTGAACACCACGAGCACCAGAACCAGGAGCCCCACCAGGATCCGCACCCGCCGCATTACGCCGAGGTACTCCCGATCATAACCGGATTTCGGATTGTCGTTAGCCATACACATGCGCCCCCTTCATGCTCTCGTCCCTATTGTAGCATGGCGTGGAAGAAAAGAAAACCGCGCGGCAAACTTTTTTTCACCGCGCCCGGAACACGAAGGATTCTTCATACAGAAGCGACAAAATGACTGTTTACATTCCCCGGCTTTTTTGATAAAATGTAAAAAGACTCAATAATAAACAGATGACACAAGGACAGAGACAGATTGTTTTGAGGAGGGCATTTCGTGTATCCGATCGTTGAAAGGGACAGCGCGCTGCGCCCGTTTGAAAAAGATATCAACCTGCGCATGGACAACTACTACCGCACCCGCAGGACCCTGGTGGGGGACGGACGGCTGAGCGATTTTGCAAACGCCCATGAGTACTACGGTTTCCACCATACGGACGACGGCTGGGTCTACCGTGAGTGGGCTCCCGCGGCGGATGCGCTCTATCTGAGCGGGGAGTTCAACAACTGGGAGGCCACCGCGACGCCCATGAATCCCATCGGCGGCGGCAGCTGGGAGCTGCGCCTGCCGGAGGGGACGCTGCGCGACGGGATGCGCGTCAAGACCGTGGTGCGAAACGGCGGGACCCTCTCCTGGCACATCCCCCTTTACGCAAAGCGCGTGATCCAGGATCAGCAGAGCTTCGAGTGGATCTGTGAGGTCTGGGACCCCAGGACGCCCTACGCCTGGACGGACGCGGGCTTTGTGCCGGATCAGCACCTGTATATCTATGAGAGCCATATCGGCATGGCGACGGAGGAATATCGCGTCGGCACCTATCGGGAGTTTGCCGACAATGTCCTGCCGCGCGTACAGGATCTGGGCTACAACACCATCCAGCTTATGGCCGTGATGGAGCACCCCTACTACGGCTCCTTCGGCTACCAGGTGTCGAACTTCTTCGCCGCCTCCAGCCGCTTCGGCTATCCCGAGGATCTCAAGTACCTCGTCAACAAGGCCCACGCCCTGGGCATCGCGGTGCTGCTGGACGTGGTGCACTCCCACGCGGTCAAGAACACCGTGGAGGGCATCAACCGCTTCGACGGCACAGAAACCCAGTTCTTCCGCCCCGGCAAAGCGGGCGACCACCCCGCCTGGGATACCAAGTGCTTCAACTACGGCAAAAATGAGGTCATCCACTTCCTGCTCTCAAACCTCAAGTTCTGGATGACGGAGTACCACTTCGACGGCTTCCGCTTTGACGGTGTGACCAGCATGCTCTACCATGACCACGGTCTCGGCGCCGCCTTCTCAAATCTCCGCATGTACTTCTCCATGAACACCGACACGGAGGCCATCACCTACCTGCAGCTTGCAAACGACCTCATCCGGGAAGTGAACCCCTACGGTATCTCCATCGCCGAGGATATGTCCGGCATGCCCGGCATGACCGTCAAGGTCGCCGAGGGCGGTCTGGGCTTTGATTACCGTCTCGCCATGGGCCTGCCCGACATGTGGATCAGACTTATCCGCGAGAAGAAGGATGAGGACTGGAATCTCGATTACATCTGGCACGAGCTCACGGCGCGCATGGCCGCCACCATCGCCTATGTGGAGAGCCACGACCAGGCCCTCGTGGGAGATCAGACCATCATGTTCCGCCTGGCCGAGGCGCACATGTACACGGACATGGACAAGATCTGCCACAACGAGGTCATCGACCGCGCCATGGCGCTGCACAAGATGTTGCGTCTCGTGACCTGTGCCGCGGGCGGCAACGGCTATCTGAACTTCATGGGCAACGAGTTCGGCCATCCCGAGTGGATCGACTTCCCGCGGGAGGGCAACGGCTGGGACCACAAGTACTGCCGCCGTCAGTGGAGCCTGTCGGAAAACGGCTATCTCAAGTACGGCCAGCTCAACCTCTTCGACCGCGACATGATCCACACCTGCCGCAAATACGACATCCTGGCAGACGGGACGGCGCACCTGCTGCTGGTCAGCCAGAACGACCATATGCTCGCCTTCGAGCGCAACGGCCTCGTCTTCGTCTTCAACTTTGATCCCGTCCGCGTGCACGAGAACTATACCATCCCCGTGAAGCGCGGCTGCGACCATGAGGTCCTCTTCACGACTGACGACGAATGCTACGGCGGCTTCGGCAACATCGGGCACGAGCGGCACGCGGCGCAGATCCCCGGCCGGTCCGGCCCGGCGCTCAAGCTCCTGCTCCCGCCCCGCACCGCCATGGTCCTCAGACCTGTTGAATAAACATAAAAGCGAGGATTCGTCAGAATCCTCGCTTCAGACTGTAGACAAACCCCGGATATAAATTGCCGCACAAGCGACAACAATTTAAATCCGTTTTCTGCCGCGGCGTGTACGTGGCAGAAAACA
>CAMHEN010000106.1 GCA_946184165.1 uncultured Clostridia bacterium
GCATGAATGATCAGCGCATGCCTTTGTCGTAGGGGATGCCCTCGGCCTTGGGGGCGCGGGACTTCTTGGAGGTAAAGGCCAGGACCAGCAGGGAGATCACGTACGGGATCAGCCTGTACATATGTGGGTTGAAAATCTTGCCCCAGACCGGATCTTTACTGAGGTTCAACAGCAGGAAAACGCCGTCGCCGTTGATGTCCAATGTGGAGTAGGATGCCGCAACGCACTTGAACAGGCCGAACAACAACGCTGCGCCTGCAATGCTCAGCGGCTTCCAGTTACCAAAGATCATGACCGCCAGGGCCAGGAAGCCGAAGCCCGCCACATCGCCGTTCGCCACGCAGTTCGAGGTGGTCAGTGTGTAAACGAACCCGCCAAGACCCGCCAGCGCGCCGGAAATCACGACGCCGCTGTAGCGCATCTTGTAGACGTTGATACCCAGTGAAGCAGCCGCCTGCGGGTTCTCACCGCAAGCGCGGAGCCGGAGGCCGAAGCGGGTCTTATAGAGGATGATCGACAGCACAACGAACAGGACGATGCTGATGTAGGTCGTGAGATAAACCTTGTTGAGGAACGTCTCTCCGAGGAAGCCGATGTCCTGCGCCTTATCGAAGCCAAGCATGGTTTTTTTCACCATAAACCAGCTTGCTGCATCGCCCTTGTACATTCTCAATTCGCTCTGTTGGGCGATCAGTCGAATAAAGAAGCAGACAAGCGCAGGAGACAGCATGTTGAGCGCAGTGCCGCCGATGGTTTGATCCGCTTTCAGGTTAATTGCTGCAAGCGCCAAGAGCAACGAGAATATGGCGCCGGCTACCGCCGTGATCAGCATGATCAGCAGCAGGAACGTCTGCACTTTGCCCCAGTTGGAAGCCATGTCTTTGGCGACGTCGATGATTTGGAACGTGTTTGCCTGTTGCATCAGGTTAATGGTCAGCGCACCGACGAACGCGCCGAAGATCATGATGCCTTCAAGCGCCAGGTTGATAACGCCGCTTCGTTCGGCGAAAACGCCTGCGAGCGCAACGATCATCAGCGGAACCGCATAAATCAGAGTTTTGCTGATAAGGAATGACATTATGCAGCACCCCCTTTCTCGGTTTTTTGTTTCCCATCTGCTGCCGGTTTCAGCTTTGCCGCCTTTTTGCGTCCACTGATCCAAGTCTTGATCAGCAAAGAGAAGGCGGACAGGTAAACGATGACCGCGATGATAACATCGGTGATATACTCGTTATACGCCGTGAGATTCGCAAGCTGCAAGCCATGCAGGTTGATTGCCGACATGAACAGGCCGGTGAAGATACAGGCAATCGGGTTGCACGACGCAAGCATGGCGACTGCAATGCCATTGAAGCCTTCCGCCGGCAATTTCTGATAGACCGACCAATATAGCTCGGTGTTGCCGGACAGATAGTACAGCGCTGCCGCCGCGCCGGCAAGAGCGCCTGCGAGGGACATCGAATACACAATACTGCGCTTGTCGTGGATGCCTGCGTAACGCGCCGCATGACGGTTTGCGCCGCATGCTTTGAGTTCATAACCGAAGGTCGTCTTCGTCAGAACGATATAAACGACGATCGCGATGAGGATCGCAACGAGAATGCCGGCATTGACCTGCGAACCCGGAAACAGCTTATTGAGGCCGAGCTTCGCCGTCGAGACGCCGAGACCGTCCTGATACGTCCAGACGCCATCGACATTGACCAGGCCGTAGGTGGTCTTATAGATATAGCCCGTCTTGGTGCCCTCGACCGCGTTCTTCAGGTTGCTGATATCGAACATCCATGTGACGAGATTTGCCGCGATCCAGTTGGTCATGATGCATGCAAGAACCTCGTTTATGTTCAGAAGCGCTTTCAGCATGCCGGGGATCGCTCCCCAAAGAGCGCCGGCAAAAACACCCGCTAAAAACGCCAGGAGCCAGATCACAAACTGCGGCAGGGATCCCGCCGGGATCGACAGGGCGACAAACAGCGTTGCACAGGTGCCTGCAAGATACTGGCCGGATGCGCCGATGTTGAACAGGCCGGTCTTATATGCAAGCGCAACCGACAAACCGCAAAGGATCAGCGGGACCGCACGGAACAGCATGTTGCCGATGATTTGCGGATTGAAGCCAAAGGACAGGGCGCCGGCTGCATCGCGGCCGGTGCTGAACGTGCCGGCGATGATCAGGCTGATGCCTTCCCAAGCGCCTTTCAGACCGATTTCGCTGCTGGTTAATCCAACGATCAGAACGAGGATCGCGCCGGCGATGAGACCGACCAGGATTGAAATGATGGTTGCGAGAACGGAACGCGTTCCGTTTTTCTTCAGAAAGCCACTCATGCCTGTCCCTCCTTCTTCTCCGTATTGTCACGCTTGGCACCCGCCATATAAAGACCCAGCTCCTGTACAGTGGTCTTCTTGGGATCCAGCTCGCCCACGATCTCGCCCTCGTACATGACCAGGATGCGGTCAGAGAGACTCATGACCTCCTCCAGCTCGAGTGAGACCAGCAGAACCGCTTTGCCCGCGTCGCGCTCCTCCACGAGGCGCTTGTGAATAAACTCGATCGCGCCGACATCCAAACCACGCGTCGGCTGCACCGCGATGATCAGCGGAAGATTGCGGTCGATCTCGCGCGCAACGATCGCCTTCTGCTGGTTGCCACCAGACATGCTGCGGGCGATGGTGATGGGACCCTGGCCGGAACGAATGTCAAACTGATCGATCAGCTTGTTCGCATATTCGCGAACCGCGTTGAACTTGATAAATCCGGCATTCTGGAACTGCTTTTCGTAGTAACGCTGCAGGACCAAATTCTGTTCAAGCGTAAAATCGAGGACCAGACCGTGCTTATGGCGATCCTCCGGGATATGGCTCATGCCTGCAAAGCTGCGGCTTCTGACAGACGCTTTGGTGATATCCTCGCCGCAGAGAGTGATCTTTCCCGCATTCGCCTTCTCCAAGCCGGACAGAGCATAGACAAGCTCAGTCTGACCGTTCCCATCGATGCCGGCAATGCAGGTAATCTCGCCCGCATGTGCGGTAAAGGAGACGTTTTTGACTGCGTTGTTCTTATGCAGTTTGGACGGAACGGTGAGATTTTCAACCTCGAGAATAGGCTTGCCGGGCTTTGCTTCGTCCTTATCGACAACCAGCTGGACCGGACGACCGACCATCATGGAGGACAGCTCCTCTTTGGTCGTGTCCTTCGTGTTGACCGTGCCGATGTACTTGCCTTTCCGAAGAACGGAAACGCGGTCGGATACCTCCATGATCTCGTTAAGCTTGTGCGAGATGAACAGGATCGACTTTCCTTCCTTGACAAGCCCGCGCATGATCGTCATGAGCTCGTCGATCTCCTGGGGCGTGAGCACGGCGGTAGGCTCATCGAAGATCAGGATCTCGTTGTCGCGGTACAGCATTTTGAGGATCTCGACGCGCTGCTGCATACCGACCGTGATATCTTCAATTTTTGCGTCAAGGTCTACGTGCAAACCGTAGCGCTCAGAAAGCTCCTTGACCTTCTTACGCGCTTCTTTTTTTTCCAGAAAGCCAAGCTTGGTATCTTCCGCGCCGAGAATGATGTTATCGAGAACCGTGAACACATCGATCAGTTTAAAGTGCTGATGCACCATACCGATGTGCAGCGCCGTTGCATCGTTGGGATTGTCGATCTTGACGACTTTGCCATCCTTTTTGATAATGCCCTCCTCCGGCTGATATAAGCCGAACAGGACGCTCATCAACGTGGATTTACCTGCGCCATTTTCCCCCAACAACGCATGAATCTCTCCTTTTTTGAGCTGCAACGTAATATCATCGTTTGCCTTGATGCCAGGAAAAATCTTGGTAATGTGAAGCATTTCAATGACATATTCGGGAGCTTGCTCCATGACTCCACCTCCTTCACTGTGACTTGCGAAACACTTCACAAGTATTGAATATATTATACTTGCTGCGATGTCAAATTGCAAGCTTGTATAAGACGATTGTGAACAAATTACAAACAAACATGATTCCCGGAGCCAGCAAAAAAGGACTTCCGTTAGGAAGTCCTTTTCATGCTGTTTCAAATTAGATAACTTCGACCTTTGCGTTGGAGAGATTGAACACGTTGTCCGCCGGATAGTTCGGGTCGACAACCAGCGAACCGTCCTTCATGGCCGCAAACAGCTTCTCATAGTCCGCAACGCTCCAGTTCTTGAGGCTCCAGGTTTCGGTGGGCAGACCGACTGCGTCGTTCGCAGCGCCCAGGCTGGTGGCCTTGCCGCCGATCTCTTCCCACTTGCCTTCATACTGCTTCGCGATCGCCCACTGGACGGAAGCGGAGAGGCCCTTCATAGCAGAGGTGACAACAGTGTCGGATTCGGGAGACTGGTCAACGTCAACGCCGACGACCTTCGCATCGTTCTCAGCAGCCGCTGCCGCGATGGACGCGAACATGGAACCGCCGCAGGCGAAGATGATCTCGGTGCCGCTCTCATACCAGCCGGCCGCCATGGTCTGGAGTTCGGGAGAAGCGGAGAAGGAGGAACCGTACTGCCAGGAGTACTTGACTTCGATCTCAATGCCCTTTTCAGCCGCCGCCGCATTTGCGCCCTGAACGAAGCCGTAGCCGTACCGACAGCATGCCGGGTTGTCGCCGCCGCCACCGCCGCAGAAGCCGAGCTTGGTGTAGCCCTCCATGACTACCGCATAACCGGCGAGGTAACCGGCCTGCTCTTCCTGGTACGCAATACCCGCGATGTTGTTGAGGCCGTCAAACGCCCAACCATCGATGAAGATGAAGTTGACTTCCGGGAAGTCAGCCGCTGCCTTCGCAAGCGCATTGCCCTGCATGAAGCCGGCGCAGACAATGACTTTCGCGCCGCCGTCCGCAGCCGCCTTCATGGCGTCATACCGGTCGTCGTCCGTTGCCTTGTCGGCGTTGGCGGGCTGGTAGTACTTGTAGGACTTGTTGTTCGCCGCCGCATAGAGCTTGCAGCCTTCCCAAGTGCCCTGGTTGAAGGACTTGTCTTTCAGCTGACCAACGTCAGTAACAAACGCGATCTCATAGGTGCCATCTGCGCTTGTCATGGTGTCCGGAACGGACTCAGCGTCAACCGGCGCGTTCTCGGTCTTGGTCTCAGTCTTGGTCTCCGTCTTGGTCTCGGTCTTGGCGCCGGAGGTGCAGGCCACCAGGGCGAACACCATGGCGAGGCAGAGAACGACAGCCAGAATCTTAGAGAATTTCATTTCTGTTTCCTTTCCCAATTTGATTTGGATTTATCTGCATCAGAAGAAGATTTGCTCCTCTGCGCAAATACATACTGTTTATAGCACAAATGTGCATATTTGTCAATTCTGTTGCCAAGCGTTCGAGGGGTTCTTTTGGCGATTATTGCCTCTCAGATGAAGAATTTCCGCTGCAGATGCTCCCGCAGGGGCCGAATGATCCCCGCCAGGATGAAAAAGCCCCCGAAGAGAAAGAACACCACCGCCGCGTAGATAGACCAGGTGAACATGCCCGTGCCGAAGGTGAGGTGCTCGAAGAGCTCCGCCAGCAGGCAGGCGCCTCCGCAGGCCATGAGCAGGCCCCCGGTGATGAACAGGGTGCCCTTTTTCACATAGCGGTAGAGGGCCAGGGCGCCGATGGTCAACGCCGCCAGCAGGAGGGTCAGGGGGAAGGCGAAGGTCAAAAACCAGTGGCCCCCGGTGTAGCCGGACAGCAGGAAGAGCAGCAGGCACACCGAGGCGAAGGACACGGGCACGAAGACCATGGGGTGGGGCTTTCTGAACCAGAGGGGCAGCAGAAAGGCGAAGTAGAAGGCCGCCGTGCCCACGATCACGTAGAAGGACCAGCCCACCCGGCCCGTCATGTTCAGGCAGATGGACAGGCAGGCCAGCATGGCCGCCAGCAGCACCGCCGTCAGGGCGGCCATGGCCGTGAGCCGCTCCTGCCGGCTGATGACGGGATACCGGCGGGAATAGGAGGTTCGCTCCTCTTTCTCCCCCGCCTCATCCGGGCACCAGACGGGGGTGGCGCACAGGGGGCAGGTCTTGACGCCTTCGGCGAGCTTGACGCCGCATTTTACGCAATACATCTATGCTTTCTCCTCAATGGATTCGATGGACACCGGCACCCCCAGCTCCACCAGCCGGGAGAAGAAGCGCCGTTCCAGTTCCGTGCTTTGGGTGCTGCGGATCATGCTCACGCAGGTGATGCCGTTGCAGGTGACCACCGAGCAGTTGTTGGGATAGGAATATTGAACGCCGATGATGAACTCCATCCGCTCCACATAGGGGGCCATGGCCGCGGGGAGCTTCTGCACCCCCAGGTTGGAGATGTTCAGGCACCCCAGCCTCTCCCCCCGGCGGTTGTACACCGCCCGCATGACCGGGGTCTTGAGCAGGATAGGCACGGCCTTCAGCAGCCGATTCCTCTGGGGCTCCACGTTCTC
Organism: uncultured Clostridia bacterium; assembly: GCA_946184165.1. Lineage (GTDB taxonomy): Bacteria > Bacillota > Clostridia > Oscillospirales > Oscillospiraceae > Limivicinus. The sequence continues at coordinate 6,429 of CAMHEN010000106.1, forward strand.
CGCGATCCGGCCCGCCATGCGCTGGGGGGTGATCTCCGCCGCCAGCTGATGGGTGAAGCTCCGGCAGATCTCCTCCAGGGAGTATCGCCCCAGGCGGGGGTCCACCCCGGGGTTCACCGTCAGGGCAAAGTTCCTCAGCGTCCGGCTGGGAAAGAGCCGCCGCAGGTCCACGGGGATGGTGATCTTCACGGGCTTCTGCCGTCGCTTGGGCAGGCGCTGATTCTGGATAGCCAGGATGGATTCCGCCATGACCGCCGAGAGGAACACCGTGACCGTGCAGCCGTGGGCCTTGGCCTTCTCGTGGAGAGTCTCCGCCGGGATCAGCCCCGTGATCAGGGGGAAGAATCGGCCCAGCTCCCGCTTGCCGGGCAGCCGGTAGGCCTCCGCCTCCGGGCAGTAAGCCGCATGGTCCGCGGCGTAGCGCTGAAAGCTGTCCTCCAGCTCCGCCGGGTCCGGAGGGGCCGCCATGTCCAGCACCCCCTCCTCCGGGGGAATGTCCGCCCCGTAGCGAAGGGACAGATAGCGGGCGGCCAGGGTCTTCAGGTACACCATGGCGCCGCCCCCGTCGGATAGGACATGGAAGAACTCCACGGCGATCCGGTTCCGATAGTAGAACACCCTGAGGCAGCAGCGCCTCATCTCCTTCTTGGTCATGAAGGTCAGGGGATAGGCGTAGTCCTCCTGGACCCGGGGCGGGGCCTCCACCTCCTCCAGATAGTACCAGAAGACCCCCCGCCGAAGCCGCAGATAAAAGGACGGGAACCGGGGCATGAGCTCGTTCACCGCCTGCTGCAAAAGGGCCGGGTCCACCGCCTCCGTCAGGGTGACGGACTGGCGAAACAGGTTGCTCCAGTTCTTTCGCCGGATGGCGGGAAAGATGAGGGCCGCGTTGTCCAGGGGCATCCAAACCTTGCTCATCGGGTCACCTCCCGCAAACAGGCGGCGATGGCCGCCCGGTCGGCCCGCCGCTCCTTCAGGTCGTAGAGGACGTAGCCGTGCCACATCCCCTCCGCCACGGTGAGCCGGGAGGGGGAGCCGGCCCCTGTCAGCGCCTCATGGAGCCGGACGGCGTCGCTCTGCATGATCTCGTCCCCGCCCACGTAGATGCGGCTTTCCGGCAGGCCGGACAGGTCCCCGTAGAGGGGCGAAACCAGGGGCTGCATCCTATCCGCCGGGTCCGGGACGTAGGCCGCGGCGAACCGGTCCAGCCGCTCCTTGGTCATGGAGGGGTCAGCCACCCTGTTCTCAGCGTAGGAGGGGCCGGACTGGGTCAGGTCCGCCCAGGGGGAGATGGGGATAAGGGCCCCGGGCAGGGGCAGGCCCAGTGCTTTGCATTGAAGGCACAGGGCGTAGATCAGCCCGCCGCCGGCGCTTTCGCCCACCAGGGCGATCCTTTGGGCGCTGCAGCGGTCCAGCAGGAAGCGGTAGGCGTCCAGGGCGTCCTCCAGGGCGGCGGGGAAGGGGTTTTCCGGGGCCAGACGATAGGCCGGGCACAGGGTGTGGGCCGACCCGTCGGCCGAGAGGACGGAGCCGTAGCCGCAGGCGTAGGTCAGATCCCCGCAGCAGTAGCCGCCGCCGTGGAGATAGAGGATGGCCCCCTCCCCCGCCCCCTGTTTGGGGCTGAGCAGGGCCGCCCGGCACCGGGGAAGCTGGATCTCAAGGGATTGGAGCCGCCGCCGGTCCTTCCCCAGCAGGGCGCCCGCCAGCTCCTGGGTCATGCGCTCCACCTGCAGCGGTTCCTGCAGAGCCTTGAGCCGGCGGAGCCGCCGGCGCACAAACGCCGCGTGCATAGGCTCGCCTCCTTTCCAAAAACGTTAGGTGCATTGTACCACAGGCCCCCTCCGGACGCAACCCCAGACAGTTGACAAGGGGAGGATTATATATTATATTAGCTCGAAACAGGAAGGAGGGCGGCTATGAGCCATGTGGTCATCCCCGCGGGGTACCGGGCGCCGCTGAGCGTGTATGAGCTGCAGCGGGCCATCGAATTCATCAAAAACAGCTTTCAGGTGAACCTGGGCAGCGCCCTGAACCTGCGGCGGGTGTCCGCGCCCCTATTCGTGGCGGCGGGCTCCGGCCTCAACGACGATCTCAACGGCGTGGAGCGGCCCGTGTCCTTCTCCATCCCGGCGGCGGAGGCGGAGGGCCAGGTGGTCCACTCCCTGGCCAAATGGAAGCGGCTGGCCCTGAAGCGCTATGGGTTCCGCCCGGGCAAGGGGCTGTTCACGGACATGAACGCCATCCGGCGGGACGAGCAGCTGGACAACCTCCACTC
>CAMHEN010000107.1 GCA_946184165.1 uncultured Clostridia bacterium
CTTCAAGGCAAAGTACAACACCAATGAGACGCTCTTCACCCTCATGATGAACTACGTCGCCACCCAGCTTGTGGCCTACTACTGCGTCGTGTGGGAAAGCCCCAAGGGCTCTGGCACCATCGGCATCATCAACCCCAAGACCAACATCGGGTGGCTTCCCCAGTTTGCGGTGCAGAAATACCTCTTGAACGTGCTCGTTGTGGCCGTTGTGTGCGTCCTCGTATATATCTATCTCAACTACTCCAAGCACGGCTATGAGATCGCCGTCGTGGGTGAGTCTGAGCGCACGGCAAGATATGTCGGCATCAAGGTTGAAAAGGTCATCATCCGCACTATGCTTCTGTCCGGGGCGATCTGCGGTCTCGCGGGTCTGCTTCTCGTCGGCAGCACGAACCACACCCTCACCACCACCATCGTGGACGGGCGCGGCTTCACGGCGGTCATGGTCTCCTGGCTTGCCAAATTCAACCCCATCGGCATGATCTTTACGAGCTTTTTGCTGGTCTTCCTCGGCCGCGGCGCGGGGGAGGTTGCCACCAAGTTCGGCCTCAACCGCAGCTTCGGCGACATTCTCACCGGCATCATCCTGTTTTTCATCATCGGCAGCGAGTTTTTCATCAACTACGAAATCAAGCTCACCCGCGGCACGGGAAAGGAGGGTTAAGCGATGTTTGATTTTATTTCCTTCATTCCCCGCGCCATTGTGCAGGGCATCCCCCTCCTCTTTGGCAGCACCGGCGAGACGCTCACTGAGAAGTCCGGCAACCTGAATCTCGGCATCCCCGGCATCATGTATGTCGGCGGCATCAGCGGCGTGATCGGCTCGTTCTACTATGAGGCCGGTAAGGCGGCGGCGGACATGAATCCCGCTCTCACCATTCTGATCCCCCTGTGCTGCTGCCTGCTGGGGAGCTTTCTGATGGGGCTTCTCTACTGCTTTCTCACCGTGACCCTTCGCGCCAACCAGAACGTCACCGGCCTCGCCCTCACCACCTTCGGCGTGGGCTTCGGCAATTTCTTCGGCGGCTCACTCATCAAGCTCTCGGGAAGCAACCTGCCGTCCATCATCATGACCAACACCTCCAACGTCTTCCGCCGTACCCTGCCCTTCTCCTCCTCTGCGGGGACCTTCGGCAAGCTCTTTCTGAACTACGGCTTTCTGGCTTACGCGGCAGTGGTGATCGCGCTCGCGGGGTCCTATATTCTGAACCGCACCCGCACCGGCCTGCACCTCAGGGCGGTGGGGGAGAGTCCCACCACCGCGGACGCCGCCGGCATCAACGTCACCCGCTATAAATATGTCTCCACCTGTGTGGGCGCCATGATCGCGGGTCTCGGCGGGCTTTATTACGTGATGGACTACGCCTGCGGCGTCTGGACCAACGACGCCTTCGGCGACCGCGGCTGGCTCGCTATCGCGCTGGTCATCTTCACCATCTGGCGGCCCAATGTGGGCGTGCTCGCCTCTTTCCTCTTCGGCGGGCTCTATATCCTGCACATGTATATCCCCTCGGGCATGAATCTTGCGGTCAAGGAGCTCTACAAAATGGCGCCCTATGTGGTGACCATCGTGGTGCTCGTCATCTCCTCCATGCGCAACAAGCGCGAGAACCAGCCCCCCGCCTCCCTCGGCCTGCCCTACTTCCGCGAGGAGCGGTAGATTTCAATAAAACCAACAAAAAATGTACGGCAGTTTTGCCGTACATTTTTTATCAGTATCCCAGCAGCGGGATGGAGCCGTCGTCCTCGCCCTTGGTGATGGCGCGGATCTCAGCCTCGTAGCTGTAGGTATCGCTCACGTGGACGGTGATGACGTCTCCCGCCTTCCTGCCGAGCACGGATTTTCCGAAGGGAGAGTCCTTGCTGATGAGGCCCTTGCGCGGATCGGTGCGCACGGTGGACACCACCTGGATGATCTGGGTCTCGTCGTCCTCGGGGATGTAGATCTCCACCTTGTCGAACAGGCCCACCTCGTCCGCGGCAGAGCGGTCGTCAATGATGCGGGCGGTCTTGATCATGCCCTCGAGATAGCGGATGCGGCTGCGGTTTTTGTTCTGGGCCTGTTTTGCGGCCTTATATTCAAAATTCTCGCTCAGATCCCCGAAGGCGCGGGTGCGCTTGACCTCCTCGATGAGGCCGGGCATGAGCTCGAGCCGGCGGTAATCCAGCTCCTCCTGCATCTTTTTGATGTCTTCCCTTGTCAGTTCGTCGTGCATGTCGTCCTCACAAAAAGCCTGTCATTGCGAGCCAGTGCGTACACTCGCGCGGCAATCCGTTTCCCTGATATCACCAAAAACCAGACTGGCCGCTGGAGGATGCGGATTTCCACACCAGTGACATCGGTCACTGGTTCGGAATGACAAATAGTATTTCAGTTATCTATATCAATATTGATCGTGCTCAGGCCGTTTTTCTCAAACTCGACCATGTACTCCTCCATCCGGTCGGACAGCTCGGTAAAATCCTCGGGGTCGGAATCCTCCAGCCCCAGGTCGCGCCGCGCCAGCTCCTCCGCCAGGATGTTGAAGAAGACCGCATCCTCATAATCGGCGATGGCCTCGTGGATGCCGCCGTCCTCATAGGCCTGGGAGGGGAACACATGCCCGTGCCAGCGCTGCACCAGCGAGCGCATGCCCTGTCCCGGCGCCATGGCGAAGAGCTTCTCCTGCAGGAGGTCGTAATCCTCAAATCGGTCCTCGCCCCGGGTCGAGTTCAGGATCCAGTTGCCGATATACACCAGATCCAGAAGCCGCCGATATTCCTTCTCGCTCAGCTCAATGTTCATGAGACTCCCTCCCTTTTATTCAACGGTAAAACACGGTTTCACCGTTGAAGACTCGCGCTTATCGCGTGCCTCGTGCGTGAGACGCGGCGCTTGGTCGGCGCGAGGCCTTGCTCAGCCCGGCTTAAGGTGCCTTTGCCGCGGCAAAGCTGCGGCAAAAACAGATTTGACTTTTATGCTTACAGCATTATAGCAGAACTGCACGGCCAATTCCACAGGAAAAGCATACAAATTTTTTCTTGCTATGCGCCGCGCTTTGGAGTATAGTAAATCAGTTGCTACATCCGCCTTTGCAAACCTTCCGAAGGGGTGAACTGCATGGACACAAGACCCATCGGCGTATACGATTCCGGCGTGGGAGGCCTGACCGGGCTCCGGGCGCTGATGCGCATGCTGCCGGGTGAGGATTTTCTCTACTTTTCGGATTCCGGGCGTATGCCCTACGGTCCGCGGCCGCTCGAGGAGCTTCGCCGGATCGCGGTACAGGACATGGACTTTCTTGCCGGCTTTGACGTGAAAGCGATTCTCGCCGCCTGCGGCACCATCTCCAGCGCCGCACGGGAGCAGCTTAAAGCCTACCCCATCCCCGCCTTCGGGGTGCTGACTCCGGCGCTCGACGCTATGGCGGCCGTCCCGGGCGACGGCCCTCTCGCCGTCCTCGCCACTGCGGCGAGTATTGCGAGCGGTGAGTTTACCGAAGCCCTCCGGAAAAAATGCGGCATGCACCGGGAGATCGTCGGCCTGCCGTGCCCGGAGTTTGCGCCTACCATTGAAGCCGGCCACATCCGGCGCAGCGACCCCGTGGTGCAGGGATGCGTGGCGCGCGCCCTCGAGCCTGTCCGGGAGCGAAAATTCGACGCCATTCTTCTCGGCTGTACCCATTACGGCTTTATTGAAGACGCCATCCGGGATTATCTCGGGGAGGATGTACCCCTTCTCTCCGCCGCCGAGTGCGGGGCGAAGGCGCTGCGGGACTATCTGGAGGCGCATGATCTCACCGGCGGGGAGCGCTGTGAGCGGCGCTTTTTCGTCAGCGGCGATGTGCGCGCCTTTGAGGCCTTTGCCGAACCCCATCTCAATTGCGGCCCCGTTCACGCCGAGCAGGTGCCGATCATGGAGCTTTGACGACTATGATGAAAGATGTTGTAATCTATATCCGCAATCTCTACGGGACCGACGGGGAGGAGCAGGACTCCATCGACTTCACTACCGACGGCCTGTACACCTACGACGGGAGTACCGCGTGCCTGACCTATCTGGAGACGGAGGTCACCGGCATGGAGGGCACCCGCACAAGTGTGATGGTCATGCCCGACAAGGTGGTGGTGGACCGGGACGGCACCGTCACGAGCCGCATGATCTTCCGCCCGGGCGAGAAGCACGCCTTCCTCTACGACACCCCCGTAGGCTCGGCCACCATGCACATGGACACCCGGGGTCTCTCCTGCCGCTTCAACGAGCACGGCGGCCACATGGAGATCGACTACGTGGTGGACATGGAGCACGCCTTTGCCAGCCGGAACCGCTTCCGTCTGACCGTGAAAGAACAGAAACAACAGAGGAGAGACACAAGCCATGGCTAATATGATCCAGAACGCAAAGGACAGCATCAACGCCCTGCTCACAGCCGCCTGCGCGAAGGCCGCCGAAAAGGGCCAGCTCCCGGCGGGGGCCGTGCTCACAGGCACCGTGGAGATCCCCAAGGACACCGCAAACGGCGACTATGCCGCGAATCACGCCATGACCGGGGCCCGTGCCCTGCACATGGCCCCCCGGAAGATCGCCGAGGCGCTGAAAGATAACCTGGATCTCGAGGGGACCTGGTTTGCCTCCGTCGAGGTGGCGGGTCCCGGCTTCATCAACTTCCGCCTCGCCCCCTCATGGTATGCCGACGTGCTGAAGGCCGTCGCGGACGAGGGGCAGGATTACGGCCGTGTGGACGAGGGGCACGGCAGGCGCCTCATGGTGGAGTTCGTGTCCGCCAATCCCACCGGCCCCATGCACATGGGCAACGCCCGCGGCGGCGTGCTGGGCGACGCGCTCGCAAGCGTGATGGACCGCGCGGGCTACCGGGTCTGGCGCGAGTTCTACGTGAATGACGCCGGCAACCAGATTGAGAAGTTTGCCTCCTCCATCGACGCCCGCTACCGCCAGCTCCTGCTGGGGGAGGACGCAGTGGAGTTTCCCGCCGACGGCTATCAGGGCGAGGATATCCGCGAGCTCGCGAAGGCCTTTTACGACGAAAACGGCGATGGCTTTTTGAACCGGGACGCGGCCGAGCGCCACGCCGCCATGGCCCGCTTCGGTCTCGACCGGAACATCCCCAGGATGCAGGCCGACCTCAAGCGTTACGGCGTGGAGTATGACGAGTGGTTCTTTGAGAGCTCCCTGCACGAGAGCGGTTATGTGGCTGAGACCGTGGAGAAGCTGGCCGCCCGGGGCTACACCTATGAGAAGGACGGGGCGCTCTGGCTCCGGACCGCACAGATCCTCACCGAGGGGCTCTTAAAGGCGGGCAGGAAGCAGGAGGAGATCGACAAACTCGAGCTCAAGGACGACGTGCTGAGAAGGGCAAACGGTTTCTACACCTACTTTGCCGCCGACATCGCCTACCACCGCAACAAGCTGGAAAAGCGCGGCTTTGACCTCGCGATCAACGTCTGGGGCGCGGACCACCACGGCCACGTGGCGCGGCTCAAGGGGGCGCTGGACGCCCTGGGTCTCGACGGGGAGAACCGCCTGCAGATCGTACTCATGCAGCTTGTGAAGCTCATGAGCGAGGGGCACGAGGTCCGCATGTCCAAGCGCACCGGCAAGGCCATCAGCCTCACCAACCTGCTGGACGACATTCCAGTGGACTCCGCCCGTTACTTCTTCAACTCCCGCCCCGAGTCCCCGGTTCTCTTCGATCTGGAGCTCGCCCAGCGGCAGGACAATGAAAACCCGGTCTACTACGTCCAGTACGCCCACGCGCGCATCTGCACCCTGATCGAGAATCTGGCCGCCGAGGGGCACCCCCTGCCGGAGACCGCGGACGCCGCGCTTCTCACTGACGAGACCGAGCGGGAGCTCATCAAGCAGCTCGCCGCCCTGCCGGAGGAGATCCGCCTGGCCGCCCGGGACTACGACCCCAGCCGCGTGAACAAATACGTCACCGAGCTTGCCGCCCGCTTCCACCGCTTCTACACCGTCTGCCGCATCAAGGATGCGGAGCCGGGCCTTTTAGAGGCGCGCCTCAAGCTCTGCGACTGCGTGCGCCGCGTCATCGCGATTTCCCTCTCCATCATCGGCGTCACCGCCCCGGAGAAGATGTAAGACCGCGCGGGCGGCAGCATTGCGCATCGTGGTGCGAATGTGCCGGGGTGCAGGCGTTTTAAAGCCTTCCCCTGGAGGGGAAGGTGGCATCCGGCGTCCCCCGCAAGCCGGATGACGGATGAGGTGGCAGCGCTGCGCCTTGTACGGAGCCGGTCAAAGGCGGCGGGTTCCACCTCATCAGTCACAGCCTCGCGGGAGATCGGCTGTGACAGCTTCCCCTCAAGGGGAAGCCATTTTGCCCCGTCCGGCGGTATTGTGTAATCATTGAAATGCAAAGTACGGCGAAATCGCAACATTTTTGCGACTTCGCCGTACATTTTTATATATTGAGTTTTTCCCCGCGCGGGCCGATGAGGGCATCGGCCCCTACGGGCAGGCGGGAGCGATGCTCACTTCAAAAGTGTCATCTCCGGCTCGGAGGTGTCGCTGTAGCCGCGGATGGTGATGTAGGCGTCCATGATCTGGCGGGCGATGAACTGCACGTCAGCGCCGGCGCCGCCGCGCTCCACCACCACGAAGATCGCGACCTCGGGGTCACGGTAGGGGCCGTAGCACATGAAGATGCCGTCGTTCTGGATACCCTCGCCCTTCTGGGCGGTCCCGGTCTTGCCGGCACAGCGCCAGGCGCAGGGGACCCAGATGTTGGCGTTGGTCTCATTGGTGTAGTCGTTGAGCACCAGCCACATCCCCTCGTGCACCGCGTCCCAGTTGTACTGGGGTGTCTCCACCTTGGACATGACGCGGCTCTCGCGCTCATAGAGCTTTTCGGTGTAGTCGAAGTTGCGGATGGTCTTGATGATGGAGGCGGAGTAGCGCGTCCCGCCGTTTGCCACGGTAGCGCAGTACTCGGCCATCTGGATCGGGGTAAACACGGAGTCGGACTGTCCGATGGCGGCCTGCAGCGTGTCGCCGATGCGCCACTCGGAGCCCGCGTAGTCCTGGTGGTTTGCGCGGTTGGACATGTTGCCCTTGGCCTCCACGAGCTCGATGCCGGAAAACTGTCCCAGCCCGAAGGCCGCGGCAAATTCGCCCATGTCGTCGACGCCGAGATCGTTGCCCACGGTGTAGAAGAAGTAGTTGCACGAATCACGGATGGCAGTGGTGACATTCTCCTCCGGGTGGGTGAGGTGTTCTTTCTTGTTCACGTTCCAGATCCAGCACTCAGGCGCGTAGCCTTCAGCGGCGTAACGGGTGTACACGCCCTGGCATTTGACCTTCTTCTCGGTGTTGATGATGCCCTTGGTGAGACCCGCGATGGCGGTGCAGGGCTTGAAGGTGGAGCCGGGGGCATAGGTGCCGAGGAGGGCGCGGTTGAAGAGCGGGGCGTTCTCCGCCGCGAGCAGCTCCTGGTAGTCCTCGATAATGCGGGACACATCATAGGTGGGCCAGCTTGCGAGGGCGAGGGGGGAGCCGTCCTTCACGCTCACCACCACGGCGGAAGCGCCGGTGATGTTGTCCTTGAGGTCCACGTTGTAGTCGCCGCGGGCCGTGCCTTCGGCGCGCTTCTGGGCGATGTTCTTCTTGAGGATCTCCACGCCGTTGCCGAGGATGCGCTCGGTTTGCTCCTGGAGGACGGAATCGATGGTAAGATAGATGTGGTTGCCGGGCACGGGCTCCTTGGTGTAGACCGTGGCGAGGATGGTGCCGGCGGCGTTTCGCGTCTCCTCCACCTCGCCGTCCTGGCCGTGGAGGTAGTTTTCAAAGGCGTACTCGATGCCGTCCTTGCCCACCATGGCGTCGGTGGAGTAATCAAGCAGGGAATATTTTTCATACTCCTCCTGCGTCATGAGGCCGACGTAACCCAGGATATGAGCGGCGTAGTCGGTGGAATACTGGCGGATGTAAGCGCGCTTGACCTCGATGCCGACGAGCTTGTTTTCCATGATGGAGGAGATGAGGTTCATGCTCGCGTCCTGGACGAAGACATAGTCGGCGGTATTGATGGCGTAGCGCACGTTGATGGAATAGCGCACGCCCGCAATGAGGCGCATCTCGGCGGCTGAGTAGCTGTTGTCAATGTTGTACCGCGTGCGCATAAAGCTCATGAGCTCCACGGCCGTGCAGTTGGGATCCAGGCCCTGGCGCTTATAGTACGCCTCCAGCATGGTGCGCTGGATGGCAGTCATGTTCTCGTCATATTCAAAGGGCGGCTCGAAAGTGACGGGCAGATCGTCCGTGTATTCGTCCCCGTAGGAGCGTACCATGCTCACGAGCTGGAGGATGACGGCGTTCGGGTCCTCGTTTGCGAAGAGCTTGTCGGTGTCGATCCTGAGGTTGTAACACTCGGCATTGGATACCAGCACGCGCCCGTAGCGGTCAAGGATGTTGCCGCGGGCCGCCGTGACCGTGCGCTTGGTCTGGATCAGCTCATTTGCGCGGTTGTAGTATTCTTCGCCCTTGACGATCTGGAGCTGGTAGAGGAAGTACATGTACACCGCGAGCAGCAGCACCACAATGGCCGCCAGCGCCGCAAGCCTTCCCCGGCTGATGAGTTTGCTGTTCATTGCATTTCCTTTCTTGGAAAAAGCCTTCCCCTTGAGGGGAAGGTGGCATGGCCGATCTCACGCGAGGCCATGACGGATGAGGTGT
>CAMHEN010000108.1 GCA_946184165.1 uncultured Clostridia bacterium
GAACCTCATGAAAACCTTTAATCGCTTAAAGGTTTTCATAGCGCCATAAGGCGCGTAGAGGTTCTGTATGAGACGTGTTTTCAGCGTTTTGCGCTGAAAACGCCGCAGGAACTGCGGCTTTCTTGATTAAAGAATTTACTGTGAAAGCTCCGCTTCCACAGTAAAGATTGATCCAAGCGCCTGTTTCTCGCCGCTCACGCGGCAACCGAAACAGATGCGAAAAACACCCATGCGTTATGAGCTTTCATGCGTTGTGGAGCGGATTGCGACGCATGGGTGTTTAATCAAGAAATAGTATGAGAGGTCGGGGCTCATCCAGCCCCTCCTGCCCGGATCTTACACTTTCTCGCCGCCGATGTACACCGCGGAGGGATTCAGATCCTCATCGCAGACCACGAAGTCCGCGAGCTTGCCCTTCTCGATGGAGCCGATCTCATGGGCCCTGCCGATCTCCTGCGCGGGGCGGATGGTGGCGGCGAGGATCGCCTCCTCCCTTGGGATCCCGAAGGCGACGGCGTTGCGCATATCCCGGCCGAGATCCGAGGCCGCGCCCGCGATCGTCCCGTCCGCGAGGCGCGCGACGCCGCCGGAGAGGAAGACCTGCTGGCCGCCCAGCTCATACTCCCCGTCCGGCATGCCGCAGCAGCGCAGGGAGTCGGAGATAAGGCAGATGCGCCCCGGGAAGAGCCGGAAGGCCATGCGCACGGCGCTGGGGTGGACGTGGAGCCCGTCGCAGATGAGCTCCGCGGCCACGTTTTCACACTCGGAGGCCGCGCCGATGACGCCGGGCTTGCGGTGATGGATGCCCGGCATGGCATTGTAGAGATGCGTCAGGTGGGAGGCGCCCGCGGCATAGACAGCCTTTGCCGCCTCGTAATCCGCGTCCGTATGGGCGACCGAGACGGTGCAGAGCTCCCGCGCGGCCTCGGTGAAGGGCGCCGCGCCCTCCAGCTCCGGGGCCACGTCCACGATGCGCACAAGGCCGCCGCAGCCCTCATAGAGTTTCCGGAAGCCCTCCGGATCCGGGAGCTTCAGATAGGCGCCGTTCTGCGCGCCCTTCTTCTTCTCGGAGAAATAGGGACCCTCCATGTGAATGCCCATAACCCGGGCGCAGCCTGCGGGGCGCTTGTCCCGCAGCTCGACCGCGGTTTGGAACGCGGCTGCAAGAACCTCATAGGGCAGCGTCATGGAGGTGGGGGCAAAGCTCGTGACGCCGCATTTCGCAAGGTGGGCTGCCATGCGCTCAAGTCCCGCGAGATCCCCGTCGGAAAAGTCCGCGCCCGCCGCGCCGTGGGTGTGGATGTCCACAAGGCCGGGGATCACACAAGCGCCGCCGAGGTCGACGCCGCCGGAGCATTCCCCGGCGAAGATCTCACAAAAGCGCCCGTCCTCCACGGTAAAGCCGCCCCGGACAAAGCCGTGGGGCGTGAATACTTTCGCGTTGGTAAAGCGCATCTCACACCTCCGGGAGGCTGGCCGCGGCGATGCTCTGGCCCACGCGGCGGGCCTTTTCATCGGGCAGCATCACGGTCATCTTTGCGGCGAGCTCGGGATATTCCTCCCGCAGGATGCGGTTGCACTCCTCAATGAGCAGATCGCCGCCCACGCCGGAGGCCACTCTGCCGAGTACCAGCAGGTAGCGCAGATCGTAAAAGCTCGCATAGAGGGAGAGCGTGTGGGCGAGGTAGCAGCCGATGGTCACAAAGATCTGCCGCGCTCCCTCGTGGCCCTCTTCGCTGAGACGCTGGACCACCTTGAGCTTGTCGGCGAGGCTGAGCTCGTCGGACAGCTCGATCCCCACCCGGGGAGCCAGGCGGATCACGGCGTCCTGCGAGAAGTACTTGCAGCCCACGCCGAAGTCGGTAGACCACTCGTCCTGGGGTGCGTCCGGCTGGAGATCCACGGGGGCGAAGGCCAGCTCGTTGAACCAGCCGAGGATCTTGCCGTCCGGCGTCACATAGCCCGAGGCCTCGCTGGTGCCCATGGCGATGCCCATCACCGCGCCGGAGCCGAGACTCATGGCGCCCGCAAGGGCGGTCACGTCGCCGTCGTTCGCGACGACGATGGGCACGTCGCCGATCTCTTTGGCCGCCCTGTCATAGACGCTCTTGACCTCCTCGCGTCTCTCCCGCGGGACCTTGATGAAGAGGGAGGAGACCATGGGGCTGTTGCCCACAAAGGTGCCGGCCGAGGAGACGCCGATGGCGTCGACCCGGGGCATTTTGGAGGCCGCGGTCTTGAAGGCCTCGACGATGCCGTTATACTGGTAGGTGGGGTCCGCCGACTGCTTGGGGAACCAGACCACCTCCTCGGAATAGACGCTCACGCCGTCGATGACGGCGGAGACCTTCCGGTCGGAGCCGCCCGCGTCAAAGCCGATGCGGCAGCCCTCCAGGTGACCGCCGATGGACTTGGCCTGCTCGTTGGCCTCGGGGAAGTCCGCCTCCCCGCAGATCACGAATTCAAAGGGGCGCTCGAAGATGTCGAATTCGAAATTCGCGTCAAAGTCGCGTGCTCCGCCCAGGCGGTAGACGTCCTTGAGCTTTTCCGCCGTCTCCTCGCAGCCGCAGATCGTGACCTTCCAGCCGCCCACGCTCCACAGCAGGAACTTGACATAGCGCTCCATGTAGCGGAGATTCGCATCGCTATATTCCGCCCCGCGGAGGAAGGAGGAGAAGACGGAGACCTTGCCGTTCTCCCGCTCCAGCGCCACCCGGAAGGGCCTGTCGGCGCCCTTTAGATAGGCCTTCGCCCAGACGCCGAAGGGAATGAAGCTCTCATCCAGCAGGGGCTTGTTCTTGTAGTCATAGGAAATGCCCAGATAGTTCATAGTCATGACCTCATAAAAAATGATCTTTATAATAACTATATGATGGCGAAACGCCGTAAGGCGTTCCGCCGAGCCGCTTTGCGGCTCAGCGCTGCAGCCTTGCTGCAGTGCCATGCGATGGTCATTATAACAAACGGCCTGCAGGGCGCAGGCCGTTTGTTAACTTTCCGGTTTTACGCGTACTTCTTCACAAGCGCGGTGATCTCTTCCGCGAGCGCCTCGACCGTCGGCAGATCCTCCGGCTGGAGCTCATAGAGCGGGGCGCGCACGCCGCCGATATCCGGCCCGCCCTGGGCGCGGAGGATACCTTTGATCACGGCGTACATGTTCCCCTTGCAGGAGCACATCTTGTAGATCACGTGGCAGCAGGCGTCCTGGATCTCGCGGGCCTTCGCGATCTCGCCTGCCCCGACGAGGCGGTAGATGGCGAGATACAGCTCCGGCATGGCGGCGTAGGTGCCGCCGATACCGCCGATGGCCCCGGCGGCGAGACCGGAGAGGAGCTGCTCATCCGGGCCGTTGAAGACGATGGCCCCTTCGTCCCGCCACATCTCGATATCCTGCACGGGCATGGAGGAATTCTTGACGCCGATGACGCGGGGATTTTTCAGCATCTCCTTCAGCAGCGCGCTGCTCAGTGCAACGCCCGCGAGCTGGGGGATGTTGTAGATGATGAAGTCGGTGTTCGGCGCGGCGTCGGAGATGTCGTTCCAGTATTTCGCTATGCCGTAGGGGGGCAGGTGGAAATAGATCGGCGGGATGGCCGCGATGGCGTCTACGCCGAGACTCTCCGCATGGGCGGCGAGCTCCCGGCTGTCGGCGGTGTTGTTGCAGGCCACATGGGCGATGATGGTGATTTTGCCCTTCGCGACCGCCATCACGTTCTCCAGCAGCAGCTTCCGCTCGGCGACGGACTGGTAGATGCACTCGCCGGAGGAGCCGCCCACATAGAGACCGGTGACGCCCTTGTCGATCAGGTACTGGGTGAAGGCGCGCACCCGTTCGGGGGAGATGTCGCCCGCGTCGTCATAGCAGGCGTAAAAGGCGGGGAAGATCCCCTGATATTTTCTGAAATCTTTCATTCAGACCTCCGTAAGCAGGATCTTGAAGACGATCCTTTTAATGTTTTCCGGCTCGGACAGGGCCATGCCGGGGCGGTGCCCCTCTCCGGGGAGCAGGACGAGGAAGCTGCCGGGCGTGAGCGTCACCTGCTGCTGGGCGGAACCTGCGCAGCCCCAGTAGTCGTCGTGCTGCTCCCGCACGGTCAGGACTTCGGGGGAGGCGATATCCACCCGCTCCGCGCCAGCGGTGAGGACAAAGATGTCCGCATAGCGCCGGTGGTATTCAAAGAGCCGCCCCTCGTCCGTCGACGTCTGCACATCGAAGCGGGTGACGAAGAGCCGGTCCCCGTCCAGCTCTCTGCGCTGCGTGGGCACGGTTTGGAGATACGCCTCCGTCAAAAGCCCGAGGGCCTGATCGAGCCGGGGGTGGATGCCGAGATAGTTCCCGGCTTCGGACAGCTTGGCACAGATCATAGGCTCAGCCCTTCACAGCGCCCATGGTGATGCCCTTGGTGAAATACTTCTGGAAGATGACGAACACGATGATGATCGGCACCGCGGCGAAGGCGGCGCCCGCCATGATGAGGCCGAAGTCCGTCTGGTTTTCGGCCTGCATGTTCGCAATGCCGAGGGAGATCGTGAGGTTGCGGTTGGAGGAGAGCATGATGAGCTGCATGAAGTAGTCGTTCCAGGAGCTGATGAACGTGAAGATCGCGAGCGCCCCGACGCCGGGCTTGATCATGGGGAACATGACGTCGGTGAAGGTGCGCCACTCGCTCGCACCGTCGATGCGGCAGGCCTCCACCATCTCGGTTGGGATGCCCTCGGAAAACTGCTTCATGAGGAACACGCCGAAGGGCCAGCCGACGATGGGGTACACCACGGCGCTCAGCGTGTTGTAGAGCTTGAGGGAGGACATCTCACGGATCAGGGGGATGAGGATGACCTGCTTTGGCAGGGCCATGGCGCACACGATGAGCGTGAAGATGAGATTTCGCCCGACGAAGCGCTTCTTCGCGAGGGAGTATCCCGCCATCGCCGCCGTGAGACAGGTGAGCAGCATGGAGGCCACCGCCATCCACACGGTGTTGAGCAGCCAGCGCACCGCGGCGGGCACCGTGGGGCCGGTGAGGCCGATGGCGGGCGTCCCGTCCTCGGAGAAGTACTGGCTGAAGGGGATGGCGATCTCAAAGAGCGGGGCCTTGAACTTGCTCATGAGCTTCTGGTAGTTCTTCAGCGTCCACTCAGAGGGCCACCAGACCGGGGTGGTGGAGTTGATCTCCTTGCCGGTCTTGAAGGAGCCGGTGATGATCCAGTAGAGCGGGAAGGTGAAAAGCAGCGCCAGGATGATCACGAGCACCAGAGAGAAAATACGGTAGGCTTTCGATTTTTTGTTCATGCCGGCACCTCCTCAGTCCTGCGCCTGGCCGAGCTTGAACTGAACGGCGGAGAGCAGCGCGATGATGATCATGAGCACGACGCCCATGGCGTTGCCGTAGCCGTAGCGGTAGAGCTTGAAGGCGGTGTAGTAGATGTAATACATGACGGTGTCGGTGCTGTGGTTCGGCCCGCCGGATGTCAAAAGCTGTATGAGCGCGAAGCACTGGAAGGAGTTGATGGTGGTGATGACCAGGATGTAGAGGGTGGTGGGCATGATCTGGGCCCATTTGATCTTCCAGAAGACCTGCATCTGGGTCGCGCCGTCCACCTCCGCCGCCTCGACGAGGGAGGTGTCCACGTTGCCGAGGGCGGAGACATAGAGGACGATCGGCTGGCCCACGGAGGTGGTGAACAGGATGATGATGATGCACCAGAGGGCGTAGCGCGCGTCACCCAGCCAGTTGATGTTCTTGTCGATGACACCCATGCCCTTGAGCAGGTAGTTGAAGATGCCGTAGTAGTTGTTGTACATCCACTTCCACACCACTGTGACGGCGACGGAGCCGGTGACCACCGGGAGATAGAAGATGACGCGGAAGGCGGAGGTGAGCCAGGGCTTCATATCCGTGATGGCGGAGGCCACCCAGAGGGAGAAGGCACACACCGTCGGCACCGCGACGACCACGATGAGGACCGTGTTCCGGAGCGCCCCGAGGAAGACCTTGTCCTGGAACAGCTCCTTGTAGTTTCCGAGACCGATAAAGGTATCGACCGCGTCCTTGCCCATGTTGGAATCAAAGAAGCTGGTGTAGATGCACATGAACATGGGGTAGACGACGAAGGTGAGGAAGAATACGAGGCTCGGCAGAAGGAAGAGATAACCCGCAATGGTTTCCTGCCTTCTGAGATTTTGAGTCAGACCGGATGATTTGCGCACAGGCGCAGACCTCCTTTCATATTTCTGCTTGCGGGCAAGACGCACAGGGATGACCTTGCGCATCTCGCGCGGCTGAATGAAACGCACCCTCTCTGCGCTGCCGCAGAGAGGGTGCGCACCCTGAGAGTTAAGGTTCAGTTTTGGGGAGGGGATTACTTCGCGGCGGCTGCGTTCGCGGTGGTGCAGAACTCCGCAACGGCGGTGGTGACATCAGCACCGGAGCCGACCTGCTGGAGCATGTTCCACCATGCGGTACGGGCCTCGGCCCAGCCGGGAACGACCTGGTAGTAGTCGCCGAGGAAGGGCATGAGCTTGGTGTACTCGCTCATGATGTCGTTGCCGTCGTAGATCTTGGTGAGATCAAAGCCGTCGGCGCTGTCACGCACGGCGAAGTAGGTGGAAGCCTTGACGGCCTCGGCAGTGGCGGGGCTGTCAGCCATGAACTTGATGAAGGTCTTGGCAGCCTCGATCTTGGCGGCATTGCCGTTGTCGAAGATACCGAAGCCCCAGATGCCGCCGCAGAGCTCGGGCACGCCGTCGTCGCTCGGGAAGGCCATGCAGACGATCTGGTCGCCGTCATTGGTCAGGCCGGCGTCGTTGTTGTCGGTGTTGAGCTGGGCGCCGATGTTCCAGCAGAAGGCCATGTCCAGAATGCCCTGGCGGAAGAGGTTGATCTCATCGCCGCCGACGATGGCGGGGTCAAAGTTTACACCCTCGAGACCGGCCAGCAGCTCGAGAGCCTTGATGTTCTCTTCGCTGTCGGCGGTGTACTTGGTGTGGTCAGCGTCGGTGAAGGTGCCGCTGTAGAGGTTGTTGATGAGGGCGCGGGTGCCCTGGTCGCCGCCCTGGCCGCCGCAGAAGACGGCAGCGACATTGGGATTCTCGGCGGCGAGGAGGCCGACGGCCTCGATGAACTGATCGGTGGTCCAGGTGTGGGCGTCGAGGTCGACGAGCTTGTCAGCGCCGACAGCCTGGAAGCGGTTGAGGTTGATGGCCATGCAGTGGGCGGTCATGCAGAGGGGATACTCGTAGCTGGCGCCTTCCTTGTTGAAGCAGGCGGCCTGCACCACGGGGAGGATCTCAGCCTTGTCGGTGTCGTCCCACAGGTCGGCGAGGTCGACCATGTAGCCCTTGGCGCCCCAGTTGGCGACCAGACGCTCGGGACCTTCCATGATGAGGTCGGGCGCGGCCTTGCCTTCGATGGCGGTGTTGACCTTGTCGTCGCCGTCGGCGTAAGCCAGATACTCAACGGAGACCTTGATGCCGGGGTTCTCCGCCTCGAAAGCGGCGATGAGCTGATCGACGATCTCGGAGTTGCCCCAGCCGCCAATGGGATAGGTCCACAGGGTGATGCTGACGTCGTCTGCATAGACGCCGGCGCTCATGCCCAGTGCGAAGACCATGCACAGGACCAGAACGAGTGCAAGCAGTTTTTTCATGTTGTACCTCCTGATGATATTTTGTGTGTTTCCGCAGCGATTCCTGCCGCGGGTTTTCCGATTCAGATTGTACAAAATCCCGCCGCCGATGTCAACGTCATTCTGAAAGATTTTTTCAGAAAAAAGCCATTCTGAAAGAAGTTTTCCGTTATTACCAAAATCCCGCCCCGCTTTTTGGACATTTTGCCAAAAGCGGGGCGGGAGGAGTTGGACGTTATGTAAATTTTTAGCGAAAGTGCCGGAAGAATCACAGGTGCTTGTCAGCCAGGGCGGCGGCGATGCGCTGGCGGTTTTCCTGGCAGCCGTCCGGCTCCGACATGCACACCCGGGTGAAGAGGATGTCCAGCAAAAAGAGCTGGGCGATGCGCGCGGGGACGGACCCGTGCTGCAGGGGACTTTCGTTCGAGCCGCACTGGAGCACGACATCTGCCTGCGCCGCGCCGGGGGAGCGGGGGAAGCGGGTGATGAGGATGATCTTCGCGCCCCGCTCCCGCACGACGGAGAGCGTCTCCATCATGTCCCGGGTGGCCCCGGAGTAGGAGAAGTAGAGCACGGCGTCCTCCGCTGTCAGGGTGGCGGAGGCGATGATCTGCATGTGGGAGTCTGACACCGGGGTGAACTTCCCGTCGTACACGGAGAAGAGATGGGCCGCCTCCCGGGCCAGGATCATGGACCCGCCCTGGCCCATGCAGAGGACCTTGCGGGCCTCCCGCAGAATGCCCACGGCTTTGTCCAGCTCTGCCGGGCGCAGCAGCGACAGGGTCTGCAGCATGGCCTCGCTCTCCACGGCGTAGAGCTTGCGGGCAAGCTCCTTGGGGTCGTCTCCGTCCCGGATGGACTTGTCCGCCGCGGCGTCCAGCTTCGGCGCGCCGGCGTTCGCGATGGCGAGCTTGAAGGCGTTGTAGCCCTTGTAGCCGAGCCTGCGGCAGAAGCGGGAGACCGTGGCCTCCGCCACGCCGCTCTCCTCCGCGAGCT
>CAMHEN010000109.1 GCA_946184165.1 uncultured Clostridia bacterium
ATTGCCCAATCGTGCTGCGCAGCGCATAAATCTGACGGTTCAGGTTGCTTTCGCTTACCAGATCGTTGTCAATCAGGTCGATGGCCCCGAGACCGGAGCGGACAAGCGCCTCTGCCACGTATCCACCGACGCCGCCGATGCCAAAGACCGCCACACGTGCTGCGCTCAGCTTTTCCATGCCCGCTGCTCCAAGCAGCAGCGCAGTCCGAATCAAGGCTTCCTCCATACGGATCCCTCCCAGATGAATCTTCCTGCATTATAAACGCTTCCCATTCGGCTGTCAATCCGAAAATCGACGCGGTCAGTGTCAAGTTGTTGTAGGAAAAAAGATGTAGCAGGTCTCGCATACAGAATTTTAATGTTCTGTTAATTCAGATCGATTTCCAATGTAAGGTTTCCGGTTTATCCTGTTTAAGAACAAGCAGATGGATGGAGGCGGAATCCCATGAAGAGCAGGAGAATCCTGGCTGCAATTCTGACAATTATTCTAATGACAGCATTATCTCCCACAGCACAGGCCGAGGCAACGGATGAAAAGGCAACGCCGTCGGGCATTCCCTACAGCGAGATCGGTTCCGGCATTGACGCCTATATCGCCGAACGAGAGGCGGGGATGGCATCCTGTGCGGTTAGCGTATATGACGCGGACGGCGTCATCTGCAGCGGATATTACGGTTACGCGGACATCGAAAACAGCGTCCTTGCCGATGCAGATACCGTATATGATTGGGGCAGCGCTTCCAAGCTTTTGGTGTGGGTTTCGGTGATGCAGCTATGGGAATGTGGTCAGATCGATTTCGACAAGGATATCCGCGACTATCTGCCGGAGGGCTTTTTGACAAAGCTGCAATACCCAAAGGAGAAGATCACGATGCTGAATCTGATGGCCCACAACGCGGGCTTTCAGGAGAGCTTCTACGAAAACCAATATGCAGCGTCGGATGATCTGTTCGACACACTGGAGGAGGCCCTCCGCTTCTGCGAATGCTACCAGGCTTTTCATGTGGGAGAGTACACAGCGTATTCCAACTATGGCACGGCGCTGGCGGCCTATATCGTCGAGCGCGTCAGCGGAACGGATTACGTAACCTATGTGCACAAAAACATCTTTGAACCACTGGGCATGGAGCACACGGCCCTTGACCCCAGAATGGCGGATAATGAATGGGTGTGTGCGCATCGCGGCAAGCTGCATTGCTACGAGCGCTACCTTGATCCCAGGGACAACAGAGATTATGGCCCGTGCATAGCGTTCCTTCAGCTGTTCCCCGCGGGCTCAGCAATCGGCACACTTGAGGACTTTTCGCGATTCGGCCGTGCGCTCGTAGAGACAGACTGTCCGCTTTTCGAGAGTAACGCCACGCGGGATGAGATGTTTACACCCCTCAGCCGCTACGGCGGGACGGAGATTGCCAGGAATTGCCATGGTTTCTGGACCGGCGATTATGGAGTGCAGACGCTGGGTCATCCCGGCAACACGCTGGGCTGCTCTGCCAACCTGGTGTTTGACCCGGCCAGCGGCCTGGGAATCGTTATTATGACGAACGAGCAGGGAGAAGCTTCGTTCAATCTCGGTCTGCCAGGCCTGTTGTTCGGCGACATTGCGTCGCGCGAGGGATTCAAGGATACGGCGATTGCCGAGGAATGTGACATCAGCGGCTATTGGAGGATGATGCGTAACATCGTCTGCGGCGCAGGACTTGCCAACAGCTTTTCTATCGGCCCTGTAACTCCCTTCGGTCGGAACGACGACGGCACCTACTCCGTGAAACTATTTGGTATATCATTAAACAGAGAAGTTAAACTGGTTCCGCTTAATGAAAACATCTTTATCCTGCGGGCAGGCGATGCGACCCAGGTTTACTACTACGGCGATGGTGTGTTGGCGGTGGCAGAGACTGACTTTGTCCGGTGCAATCCGTTCTGGACGGTGATCCGCTACGGATTTGTGCTCTTCGGGGCCCTCTGCCTGCTGACGGTTGTGATTAAGCTTATTGTCCGGGCAGTGCGAAAAAAACGCGTGGCAGGCAGGAATCATTCGCTTGCGGACCGGCAGATCCTGGGCCAGCAACTCGTATATGGGGTGTCGGGAGTAATCTTCACCGCCTTTTACTTAACCTACAACAAGATTCCGGCATTCACAGCGGTCTCGGCCATTCTGGCGGGGGCACTGGGGCTTGGTGCTCTTGTTAACGGCGCGCTGCTATGCTACAATACGATCAAATCCAACGTCCGGCTGCGCACAAAGCTAAAACAGTATTCGTGGGCTGTGCTCAGTATCGCGTACGCCGCGTTCATCCTGGTCATGCAGCTATATAACTTCTGGAGCCTGTGAGAGTGAGACTATGCCAAACATACTGATTGCGGACGATGAAAAAGAGATCGTCCAACTACTGAGAATCTATCTGGAGACGGGAACCGTCACGGTACTTGAGGCCAACGATGGCGCACAGGCGCTGGCGCTGCTGGAGCAACATCCGGTGGATCTGGCGCTGGTGGACATCATGATGCCGAAAGTCGACGGCTACCAGCTCATCAAGGCCATTCGCCGACAGGAGAAGTATATCCCCGTTATCGTGATCTCCGCAAAGGTTGCACTGTCGGAGCGCGTGCTTGGGATCGACCTCGGCGCGGACGATTACGTAACCAAGCCTTTCGAGCCGCTGGAGGTTGCGGCTAAGGTCAGAGCGCATCTGCGCCGACTGAACGCCTTTGATCAAGCGAAGCAAGATAAACACGTAATCGTTGCTGGCGGCGTCGAGTTGGATCTCGACACCTGCACCGTGAACGTCGACGGTGAAAACGTGGAACTGACCAAAGCGGAATTCAAGGTGCTGGAGCTGATGATTTCGCAGCCCAGACGCGTGTTTACCAAGGAGCAGATCTACGAAAGCGCGTGGTACGATGATGGCGCGGTGGATGACAACACCATCCGCGTGATCATAAGCCGGCTGCGGGACAAGATTGGCTCGGATCACATCAAAACCATTCGCGGATTGGGGTATCGCTTTGAAGGATAATAAGAAACTGATTCGAAAATGCATCCTGTATTACTCCCTGTGCGCCTTTACAACGGGGGCGGCTTGGCAGCTCTATGACTACTGGTTTTCAGCGCAGTTCATAGAACGATTGTTCGAGGGGAGCACCGCTTACAGGATCGTCATGTTTATCTATGCTGTCACACTTCCCTTAGAATTTGTCGTCGGGGCGCTCCTTTTCTACATTCTCATCAGGAAGGCCTTAAATGCAGAAAGCGAAAAGCGGGTGAAAGAACAGAGCATAATCTATGCTGCGATCATGCATGATCTCAAAACGCCTATTACCAGCATCGAAGGCTTCGCCAAAGCGCTGCGGGACGGGATGATTCCGCCGGAGGAACAGTCAAAGGCGCTTGATGTCATCTGCTCCAAGACCCGCCGTATGGACGACCTGATCAATTCCCTGTATGAATATGCCAGTTTAGGCGCGGAGGAGTATCGATTGAAGTCGGAGCATATCGACGCGTCGTGGGTCGTAAGAGAAGTCGTAGCGGAATACTATACGGATTTTGAGGAGCATGGCATTGAACTGAATGTAAACATCTCCGATGAATCGCTGATGATCATTGGCGACACGCGCGAGTTTCGGCGCGCTGTAACGAATTTGGTCGTCAATGCATGGAAGCATAACGAGCCCGGCACCAAGGTGCTCATCGCCGCGAAGGCAGCAGGTGATAAACTGCTGGTAACCGTTGCGGATAATGGGGCTCAGATCCCGCAAGAAATGCGAGAAGTGATTCTGCAGCCTTTTGTCACCGGTGACGCAGCTCGAATGAGCCGGAACGGAAGCGGCCTTGGTTTGGCGATAGCGGCAAAAATTGCTGCTTTGATGGGCGGTGCGCTGCGCATCGTCGACGTCGATGGAGAATATGTGAAAGCATTTGAGATCTGCGGGATCTCATTGGTATCCCGTTAAAACATTATCTGAGCCTGCGAGATGAGCAACTCGGTTATGTATGACAAGAAAGAAAGCAAACAAGCAAGTCCTCATCGGTGGAGGTGATTCGTTATGTTCGTTGAAGAATACGGCAAAGATAACAAAAGCGTAATCGTTATGCTCCACGGAGCCAATTTTGTTCATTGCTTTGGCAGACAGTATTCACTTGCGGAAAAGTACCACATTGTCGTTCCGCATATTATGGGCTTTGGGAATGAAGCTGACAGGGCATTTGACGCTGAGATTTGTATTCGGGAGCTCGCCGATTATATTCAGTCTTATGATAGCAAAGTCCTTCTGATCGGGTTTTCGCTGGGGGCACAGCTTGCTTTCAAACTGATATCGGAATACCCCAATCTATTCTACGCGGCAATAATAGTAAGCCCGTGGCTGAACAAGAAAGAACCCGAATTATCGGAAGTTCTGCGAATGAATGAAAAGCAGTTTAATTCTTTGAAGAAAAAATGGCTTTGCAATGTTATAGGAGTGACGAATGGTCTTCCGTCTGCCCAAAGGAAAGAATTTGTAAGGCAAATGCAGCAAGTCAAAATTGAAACGATCAGAACCTCGGTCGACAACGGTATCTCCTTTGACAGCGTTCGGGGATTTGAAAACGTGGATTATCCTGTTATAGCTCTGGCAGGCGGAAAAGAACAGCAGAGTGTGCTGGACAGCGTAAAAAAAATGGCGGATACAAACAATAACTGCAGATATGAGATATGGGAAAAAGCGGCGCATAATATTCCGCCGATGTTTTCCAAGCGTTTTATTAAACTTATCATGGAAACGGTTCAATAGATTCAGGCTTGCCGAGAGAATTAAATCGATTTGAATGCTTTGACCCAACTGTTCAACGGCATATTCCTGACGTCGGTAGTTGTGGCAGCAGCGCAGATATGTGCCATTTTATTCACGCAATTGTCTCAAAACAAATGAAATGTCCTTTGTCAACCTATACAGCTGGACAGATTGAACTTTTGTTGATATTTCAAGTGGCAAATACCGTTTGGTTTGTGTTATAATAGCCATGGCGGTTGAACTCCTTTTGTTAGGCTGTTGTGTGGCAGCTTCATTCTAACAAACTCAACCGCTTTTTTCTGCCCCACAGTCTCACATATATTGTAACGAAAAAAATCGACGCGGGGATCTATGCTTTGTCTTGACAAAGGCAGAATCCGTCTATAAAATGTATATAACGAATTTTGATTCACAAATGATTGGAGGAAATCATCGTGGACGTATCCGCATTTGCTTCCTTCGGCAAACGGATGATCGATAATTGCCGAAAGGTTATCGTCGGAAAGGACGACGTTGTGGAGCAGGTCGTGATCTGCCTGATCGCAGGCGGCCACGTTCTGCTGGAGGACGTGCCCGGCACCGGCAAGACCATGCTTTTGCGTGCCTTTTCCCGTTCCATCGGCGGAGAATTCAGGCGCATCCAGTTTACCCCGGATCTCCTGCCCTCCGACCTGACGGGCATCAACTTCTACAATCAAAAACACGGCGAGTTTGAATTCCGCCGCGGACCGCTGTTTACGAACTTTGTCCTGGCCGATGAGATCAACCGCGCCACGCCCCGCACCCAGAGCGCGCTGCTCGAGGTCATGGAGGAGAAGCAGATCACCGTGGACGGCGTAACCAATCCGCTGGACGAGCCCTACATGGTCATGGCAACGCAGAACCCGGTGGAATCCTACGGGACCTTCCCGCTGCCGGAGGCCCAGATGGACCGATTCTTCATGCGCCTGCAACTGGGCTACATGGACCGCGACGAGGAGCTGTCCGTGCTGCGCCGGGCGGATTCCAAGGCGATCCTGTCCGATCTCAAGCCGGTCGTGACCGTGGATGAGCTTCTCGCCCTGCAAGCCGCCTATCCGCAGGTCAGGGTCAGCGACGACGTGGCCGGGTATCTGATGGACCTGATTGCCTATACCCGCAGCAGCGAGATCGTGAACCTCGGCGTCTCCACCCGCGGCGCGCTTGCGCTCTACCGGGCCGCCCAGATTCACGCGGCGCTGCATGACCGCGACTACGTGATCCCGGAGGACGTCAAGCAGGAGGCGCTCTGCGTTCTTCCGCACCGGATCTTCCTTGCCGGAAACAGCCACCTCAACGCGGAAGCCTTCCTCCGGCGGGCGATGGATGAATTGACCGTCCCACTGGAAACGCTGTGATCGCCGTATTTCTCGCGGGGCTTCTGATTTCTGCCGTCGTTCTGGAACTTCTGAGTCTTCGAGCGGTCGGCAAAATCCGGATCCAAACTGAGGCGGATTTGTCGCTCTGCGTTCCGGATGAGGAGATCACACTCCGCTATACCATCCTGAATCCCTCCCGATTCCCGGTTCTCTATGTGGGCTACACCTTTTCCTTCGACGAGAGTGTTACCGTTTCACCGCCCGAACACGGCCAGAGCTGGGCGGCACAGAAGGACTACGGCGGCGTCAACGTGGATGGCGTCTGCTGGCTGCCGGCCCACAGCCGGGTCAACGGAAGGATTCGGTTCCGCCTCCATCATCGCGGTGTCTATACGGTAGGAAAGGCCTACTTTGAGGTTGGAGATCTGCTGGGCCTCAAGAGCCGGGCGGATTCTGCCTTCAGTACGCAGCGAATCGTCTGCACCGCCGATGCGGCGGACGACGTGGCCGACCGGATCCCGCTGGGCGGTCTGCTCGGTTCGGTTTCTGTCCGTCGGTTTCTCCATGATGATCCCTGCCTGATCGTCGGATACCGGGAATACTCTGGCCGTGAGCCCATGAAGCAGATCTCCTGGACGCAGACGGCCAAGACCGGAACGATGATGGTCAAGCAAATGGACCACACCGCGGATACGGACGTCGTCCTGTTGGTGGATGAGCGCCCTGAGCTTCCTTTGGCGATGGAGCACTGCCTGTGTCAGATTCGAAGTCTCTGCGAATTTCTGGAGGATCGGAAGATCCCGTATGAGATATGTGCAAACGGCGATCTGGGCAACACAGCCCGCGGTCTGGGCAGAGGGCATCTCTTTCCCATCCTCCGCGCAATCGGCCTTTCCCAGTTCACGCGCTATTATGACTTTTCCAACGTCGTAGAGCGCGTGATCCGTTCCGGCAGACCGGACCGGACCTGTATCGTCATTTCGCCGGAGCCGGAACCGTCTCTCCTGGAACGGCTCCAGGCGCACAGCAATCACCGCTTGATGGTCCTTGACGGCCGGGCGGCGGACGGATGAATCGGGGCTGGCCCCAATTATGTGCTGCGCGGAAGTCATTTACTAAGACCTGCGAGAAAGGAGGCATTCCATGAAAAAAGCCGTTCCCACCGGGATCTGCGGCCTGCTTTGCGTATGCTTCTCCCAGATCGCCCTCTTTGCCTCCGAACGGACGGTCGGATGGCTCTTTGCGGCCTTTGCCGCCGCATGCCTGCTGTTCTCCGCGCTGAGCGTTCGTGCAGGCTCTTTCGCCGCCCGGCTTGCTTGGCTGCTTCCGCCTGCTTTGCTGCTGATCCCGGCCTTCGGGCGACCTGCGTTTTGGATTCTGCTTGCAGCCTGGGCCGTTTTCCTCTTCCTTTGCTGCTCGGATCAGGCCTTTCAGACCTACCGGGCGGTGCGCCGGTTTTTTCCGATCCCCGCCGGGTTTTCGATCTTTGCCGTCTTTATGATGTCGGTGCGGTCGCTCGGGATCTCCTTCCACGAGTTTGTGCATTGCGATCCCCTTACCGTCTGCGGCTTTGCGGTCGCCGGGCTCGTCCTGCTCAGCGTTACGCTCCTGTCGCTGCGGGCAGGCTGTCCCGAGCTTCTGCGCTGGAAGGCGCAATCCCTTGCCGGCACGATGCTTCCGGTCCTTTCCGGCGGGCTTCTCGTTCTGCTCATTCCGGTCCTCGGTGTGCTGGGCCAGCTTCTGATGATGCCCTTCGTCCTGCTGTTCTCCCTGATCTCTTTGATCATGAATCTGTTTTCGCGTCCTGCCACGATGGAGGCTTTCAATTATGCGCCCACCGAGACCCAGGACGCTGTGGAAAACACCCACGCGCCCAACGCCGGACCGTTGCCGGATCTCTCCGGCATTCGGACGAAGAACGCGAACTCGCAGCTTCCGTGGGCTGAGATCGGAACGGTCGTCGGGATCGTTCTGGTCGTTGTGATCGTGACGATCCTGCTGATCCGCTTTCTTCGCCGTCCGCGCGAATCTGCCGAGACGCAGCCCGTGCTTGCTTTCGCGCCGGAAAAAATGGACGTTCCGAAGCGCGTCAGACGGTCCCGGAAGCGTTCGTTCGTGCCGGACAACGCCCAAAGGATCCGCGAGATCTTCCGCGTCTATCTCCGGCTCCGCGTGAAAGCCGGACAGGAGATCCTGCCCTCGCAGACCTCGCTGGAAATCCTAAACGACCCCGCCCGCGGCGCCGCGGCGGATGCAGAGATCTCCCTGCGCAGGCTCTATCTTCGCGCGCGGTACGCCGGACCGGATTCTCTGAACGAAGCGGACGTCACCGCTGCGGAATCACTCCTGCGTGAATTGTCGTCCGAAGAAGCATCCCATTCAAACTGAACCCAGCCCCGGAGGCAGTTATGCGAAAGCTCTTTGTTTATCTGAAGGAATACCGGAAGGAGTGCGTTCTCGGCCCGCTCTTTAAGCTCCTGGAGGCAACGCTGGAGC
>CAMHEN010000110.1 GCA_946184165.1 uncultured Clostridia bacterium
CCAGCTTGTAGCCGCAGCCGTGGAAGGGGGTGTAGACGATCTTGAAATCGTCCGCGACTTCCTTGATGAGCTCCTTGTCGATGGCCTGGTCCATGACGCGGGCAAGGAAGGCCTCGTCCGTCTCGGCGCCGATGATCTGGATCATGCCGTCGGCGACGGCCTTGTCGTAGTCGCAGGTCTTGAAGCCGGTGAAGATGTCGATGGCCTCCATCTGCCTGGAGATGGCGTCGGCCTTCTGGGGGGGAAGCTGCGCGCCGTCAGACCAGTAGACCTTGTAGCCGTTGTACTCCTTGGGGTTATGGCTCGCGGTGATGTTGAGGCCGGCGGTGGCGCCGTAGTAGAGGACGCCGAAGCTCAGCTCGGGCGTGGGGCGCAGGGCGTCGAAGAGACGCACGCGGATGCCGTTTGCCGCCATGACGCAGGCGGCCTCTTTGGCGTACTCCACACCGTTGAGGCGGCAGTCGTGGGCGATAACGATGCCCTTGCGCTTGGCCTCCTCGCCCTCGGCGGCGATGACGTTGGCGAAGGCCTGGGTCGCGTGGCGGATGACGTGGATGTTCATATGGTGCAGGCCGAGCTTCATCGTGCCGCGCAGGCCGGCGGTACCGAAGTCCAGAGGCGCGAAGAAGCGGTTTTCGATCTCCTTCTCGTCGTCCTTGATGGCGTTGAGTTCGGCCCATTCCTCCTCGCTGAGGGCGGGGCTTTCGAGCCAGTGCTGATACTCTTCCTTATAGGTTCTGGGCATGGTGGGTACTTCCTTTCCTTTTCTTATTTTCGCAGTATGCTTATCAAAAGACCATCCGGTCAGGTTTCCGGTTCATATTCGCCCTCGTAGGCGCAGAGAGCGGCGGCGTCCTCCGCCATGCTTTTGGGGACATAGATGTCGGTTCCCTGCCCGCTCATCCCGAAGATGATCCTGCCGAAGCTCCCGTCGCCGGGGTCGACGCGCAGGCAGGGGATGCCGCAGGCCTCCAGCATGTTGACGGTCAGCTCGTCGAACAGGTTGAGATTCATCGCCGTGCCGAGGCGCACAGGCTCCTCCGGCAGGCCGTTTTCATCCTTGGGCCAGCGCTCGTACAGTTCGCCCCGGATCACGCGGCTCCAATCGCCCGGTTCACGCATGGTACACACCTCGCTTATCTATTGATTGACGGCAGATCAGGCGGCGCTGAAATCCAGTTTCAGGTTGTACAGCTCGGCGAACAGATCGGAAAGACGCTTCTGATCCTGTTCATCGGGCACATAACCGGCACGGAGGGCTTTCAGGTACCACTCGGCTGCCTGATCCGGATCTTTTTCTGATCCCTTCCCCTCATAATAGCTTTCACCGATCAGGCACATGGCATTCGACTGACCCATTTCGGCGGCTGTCCTGAAGTATTCCATCGCCGTGTCACAGTCCGCTTCCACACCTTCGCCGTGATAATAGCTATATCCGATATTGTAAATGGCATCGGCATTTCCCTGCTCCGCAGCCGCTTGGAAGTACTGCAGCGCTTTCTCGTAATCCTGTTCGACACCCTCGCCGTAACAATAGCAGCAGCCCAGGCTGTTCAAGGCAGCCGGTTCACCCTGCTCCGCGGCAAGCTGATAATACTGAACGCCTTTTTGGATATCCTTCTCCACACCCCGACCGTAAAAATAACAGTTTCCGAGGTTGTTCTGCGCGTACGCGTCTCCCTGGTCTGCGGCGCTCTGATAGTATTCCACAGCCTTTTCGGGGTCTGCCTCCACACCGAATCCGTTTTCATACATGTAGCCGAGCAGACCCTGGGCGTTGGACAATCCCTGCTCCGCGGCAGACCGAAGGTATTCTACCGCCTTTTCATCGTCCTGTTCCACGCCGAGGCCATAAAGATAACAGTTTCCAAGGTTATACTGACTTTTTGCAAAGCCCTGATCCGCGGCCATGCGGAAATACCTGTACGCCTCTTTTTCATCCTGTACAGCACCGATACCCATGCTATAGCATTTCCCAAGCTCGTTCTGCGCCTCCGGATTCCCGTTGTCAGCACAGGTTTTCAGATGCTCGAGGTCTGTCTCATCCGGTACATACCCGACCGCCAACGCCTTTCGGTACCATTCCACCGCGGTATCCGTGTCCTGTTTCACGCTGTTTCCCAGGAAGTAATAATCACCAAGCGCGAACATGGCATTCGGGAAGTCCTGATCCGCCGCCTGCTGAAAGCGCGAAAAGGCCTTTTCATAATCCTGATCCACGCCATCTCCCATATGATAGCAATAGCCGAGATTGTACTGCGCATTGGCGTTTCCCATGTCAGCGGCGCGCTCGAAAAGCCTGATCATTTCTTCATCATTCTGCTCAACTCCCAGTCCATCCCGATAGCAGCATCCGAGATTGAAGATCGCCATGGGTTCCCCAAGCTCGGCAGCCATACGGTAGTATTTCAGCATTTCTTCCTCATTCTGCCCTGTTCCGAGGCCCATTCCATATAGATACCCCAGCATTGTTATTGCTTCCGGAATACCCTGTTCCGCCATTTTCTCGAACATCGGGAAGGCGGCTTCATAATTTTCCCCGTAAAACAAGGCCAGCGCCTGATCGTAACGCTCGGCCGCATCCGCTGCTTCCTTTGCCGCATCTTCCGGGGCCTCCGCCGCCGCTGTTTGAAGCGGCAGAATGAGCAGAAGCATGCACAGGGTAATCATCAGGGGCAGCATTTTTTTCATTGTGATTTTCCCCTCTCTTTTTCTTTCAGTATAGCATTGTTTCCGCCTTGTTTCAAGAATTACCTATGAAAGCTAACGCTTCCATAGGTAAATTTTTTCAAACGCGTCATTCTCGCCGCTGACGCGGCAACCGAATGACATGCGTGAAAATCCCCATGCCGACAGGGCTTTCCTTTATCGTGGTGCGGCACTGCCGCATGTGGATTTACTTGTGATAGCGCGAGCCCTCGTTGATCTTGAAGCCGCGGTAGACCTGCTCGATGAGCATGACGCGGGCGAGGTGATGGGGAAAGGTCATCTCGGACATGCTGAGTCTCCTGTCCGCACGGGCCTTGACCTCCGGGCTCAGACCGAAGGAACCGCCGATCACGAAGCACAGGCGGGGCCTGCCGGAGTTCTCCCGCCCGGCGATGAGCGCCGCCATGCCCTCGCTCGGCATCTGTTTTCCCTCCACGCAGAGGGCGACGAGATATGCGTCCGGCGGGACGTTTTTCAGGATCTCCTGTCCCTCCCGGGAGAGGGCGCTGCGGATTTCGGCCTCGGAGGGTCTCTCCCCCAGGCGTTCCTCCGGAAGCTCCGTGAGCTCCAGGCGGCAGTAGCTCTGCAGGCGCTTGCGGTACTCCGCGAAGGCGTCGATATAGAATTTCTCCCGCATCTTTCCGACGCAGATGAGCCTTATGTTGAGCATGCTCGCGCCTCCCCCACTTCGATTTCGAGAAAGCCCCAGACCGGCGCGCAGAGCACGCGGGCGCCGCTTCCTTCGAGGCGCGCCTGCGTCTCTCTGAGGGCGATGTCCGGGCGGTTGTTCTCCCGGCTCAGGTGGCCGAGGATCACGGTGCCGGCGCCTCGTTTTGCAAGCTCCTGGGCGAGAGAGGCGCAGTCGGCGTTGGAGAGGTGACCCCGGTCCGACAGGATGCGGCGCTTGAGAGCCGCGGGATAGGGGCCGTTTCGCAGCATGTCGAGGTCGTGGTTCGATTCGATGAGCACCGTGTCCGCGCCGGAAAGGCCCGCGAGGATCTCCTCCGTCACACGGCCCATGTCGGTGGCGAGGGCGAAGACGCCGTCCCCCTCCACGCGGTAGCCCACGCTCTCGTCGGTGTCGTGGGGCGTGTGGAAGGCGGTGACCGTGAGCCTCCCGAGCCCAAAGGGCGTCCCCGGCCGTATCACGTGCATGCAGTCCACCGCCTCCGGGAGGAAGCCGCAGAGTCTCGCCGCCACGGTATGGGGCGCGTAGAGGGGGATCTCAGCCTGTCTTAGCAGCGTTTTGAGCCCGGAAACATGATCGGAGTGCTCATGCGTGATGAGCACTCCGCCGATATCCCGTATATCCAGGCCTGCCGCGCACAGGGACTGCCGGATCCTGCGCGCCGAGATTCCGGCGTCGAGGAGTATATGCGTACCCCCGTCTGACAGCAGCAGACAATTGCCGCCGGAACCGCTGGCAAAAACCGTACATTTCATCCGATGATAGAGAGGATCTTCTCCCGTCCGTCCAACTCCTCCGTCTCGTCCACGATGTGGATATCCGCGCCGAGGGAGTTGAGTTTTCCCACAAAGTTTTCGTATCCGCGCTCGATAAAGCGGACATCCTCCACCACGGTGGTGCCGCTCGCGCACATGCCGGCGATGACCATGGCGGCGCCAGCGCGCAGGTCGCAGGCCGCAACGGGCGCGCCGCTGAGGCGCTTGCCGCCCTCGACCACGGCGACCCTGCCGTCGACCTGGATCTCGGCGCCCATCTTTCTGAGCTCGTTCACATACTTATACCGGTTGTCGTAGACGCCCTCCGTGATGACGGAGGTGCCGTTTGCCACACACAAGAGCGCGCACATGGGCGGCTGCATATCCGTCGGGAAGCCGGGATAGGGCAGGGTCTTGACGTTGATCTTCCGCAGGCTGCTCGCGCCCTTGACGAGGACCGTGTCCCCGTTTTCGAGGACGATGGTGCCCGTCTCGCGGAGCTTTGCGCTGATGCACTCCAGGTGGCGGGGGATGACGTTCTTGATGAGCACCTCTCCCCCGGTAGCCGCGGCGGCGACCATGTAGGTGCCGGCCTCGATCTGGTCGGGGATGATGGCGTAACTGCCGCCGTGGAGCCTCTCGACGCCGTTGACCTTCACGGTGTCGGTGCCGGCGCCGCGGATGTCGGCGCCCATGGAGTTGAGGAAGTTGGCAAGGTCGACGATGTGCGGCTCGCGGGCGGCGTTCTCGATGATCGTCCTGCCCTGGGCCAGGGTCGCGGCGAGGATGATGTTCATCGTCGCGCCGACGGAGACCTTGTCCAGATAGATCCGCGCGCCGTGGAGCTTGCCGTCGCGCGCGTCGGCATAGACGAAGCCGGACTTCACGTCCACGTCCGCGCCGAGGGCGTTCATGCCCTTGATGTGCTGGTCGATGGGCCGCACGCCGAAGTTGCAGCCGCCGGGCATCGTGGTCTTCGCGTGACCGAAACGGCCCAGCATGGCGCCGATCAGATAATAGGAGGCCCGGATCTTGCGCATGAGATCATAGGGCGCATCCTGCATGCACACCTTCGTGCAGTCGATCTCCACCGTGGAACGGTTGAGGTAGCGGATCTTCGCGCCCAGCTCCCGCAGGATGGTCAGCAGCATCTCGGTATCGCTGATCTGGGGCATATTCTCTATCACACAGACGCCGTCGACCATCAGCGCGGCCGGAATAATGGCGACGGCAGCGTTCTTCGCGCCGCTGATCTCCACCTCACCGCGCAGGGTCGTCCCGCCGTGAATCACATATTTTTCCACGTTTCGCACCTTCCGATTTTTCGGCGAAAGCCCATATCTTGGACTGCCGATTGTTTATTCTATCACATATTGTGCCAGAGGGCAAGGGGTTTATTTGTGCCCCTCGAGCCAGAGCTTTGCCTTCGAGACGGCAATGACGGTCTTCGCGTCGATGATCTCGTTTCGCA
Source organism: uncultured Clostridia bacterium (assembly GCA_946184165.1). Taxonomy (GTDB): domain Bacteria; phylum Bacillota; class Clostridia; order Oscillospirales; family Oscillospiraceae; genus Limivicinus. Next base: position 5,624 of record CAMHEN010000110.1, read on the forward strand.
TGACCATGCCGAAGAGCTCCTCAAAGGGCATTTTCTCCACGTTCAGAAACTCCCCCTCGTCCAGGTGGCTCTTCCCCCGGTGCAGGCCGCGGGCGAGGTAGACATGGATGATCTCGTCGGTATAGCCGGGCGAGGTGTAGCAGCAGCCGAGGTCGATATACTCGTCCGCCGTAAAGCCGGTCTCCTCCGACAGCTCCCGCACGGCGGTGGAGAGATGCTCGTCATGGTGGTCGATCTTCCCGGCCGGGATCTCCAGCACGGGCGCGCCGACGGGATAGCGGTACTGGCGGACCATGTAGCAGTTCCCCTCCCCGTCCAGGGGCAGGACGCCCACGCCGCCCGGGTGATGCACCACCTCGCGCAGGGTTTTCTTCCCGTCGCAGAGCTCCACCTGGTCCAGCGTGACGCTCACGATCACGCCGCTGTATTTCAGCTCACCGCTGAGTCTTTTCTCCGTAAGCTCCATTTCAAACCTCACAGCAATAGGGAATTTTGTCAAATGCCGGCAAGTGATTTACATAATTCGCGTACGTGTAGTATAGCACACGTTTTTGTCTTTTTCCATATTTTTTGCGTGGATTCTCAAAAAAATTTGGCTTATAATCGCCTTAAAGAGGCTTTTTCGTTTCGAATCAGTATAAGATTGGAGGCACCGATTTGCAATATGGTTACAGTATGTGTCTCCTCTGAGGCGCTGGCCCTGCTGGTCTCGGAGGATGAGCTGGAGGATATCCGCGCCGCCGTGCGACTGAGTCTGGAGCGTGCCGGGCTCGAGCCCTGGCGCGATCTGGAGGCGGAGTACTTTGACCGCGGAGGCGGGGGTCTCCTGCTGGCGCGCCCCCGCCCTCCGCTTCTGAGCCGCGCCCCCTGCCGCCGGAGGCACCGGGCGCGTTAACAGGAGGCACATGTTTACAATTTTCTCTTTTCTTCCCGCGCAGATTGTGATATAATTCCTTTCGCGCCGCGAGAAAAGGAAGTGAGATGCATGCCGAAGCAGACGGGTACCAGGCAGATCGCGCAGAACCGCAAGGCCTTTCATGAATACTTTGTGCTGGAGCGTTTCGAGGCCGGGATCGAGCTTTTCGGGACCGAGGTCAAATCCGTCCGCGCCGGGCAGGTCAATCTCAAGGACTCCTTCTGCACCGTCAAGGACGGGGAGCTCTTCGCCCGCGGCCTGCACATCAGCCCCTATGAGCACGGCAACATCTTCAACCGCGACCCCATGCGCCCCAAGCGGCTTCTCATGCACAAGCGCGAGATCCTCAAGCTCCAGAGCCGCGTCATGCAGGACGGCGTCGCCCTCATCCCCCTGTCCCTGTACTTCAAGGACAGCCGCGTGAAGATGGAGCTGGGCCTCTGCAAGGGCAAGAAGCTGCACGACAAGCGCGACAGCGCGGCCGATCGAGAGGCCATGCGCGATATAGACAGAGCCATGAAAGAGAGGAATTATCGATGAGCAATCCCCTTGTCACCTTTGAAATGGAAGACGGCGGCGTCATGAAGGCCGAGCTCTACCCCGACATTGCCCCGAACACCGTCAACAACTTCATCTCCCTCGTGAAAAAGGGCTTCTATGACGGCGTGATCTTTCACCGCGTCATCCCCGGCTTTATGATCCAGGGCGGCGACCCCAAGGGCGTCGGCACCGGCGGTCCCGGCTATACCATCCACGGCGAGTTTGACGCGAACGGCTTCAAAAACCCCCTGGTGCACGAGCGCGGCGTCCTGTCCATGGCCCGTACCATGGCCCCCAACTCCGCCGGCAGCCAGTTCTTCATCATGCATGAAGACTCCCCCCATCTCGACGGGCAGTACGCCGCCTTCGGCAAGCTCATCGAGGGGATCGAGGTCGTGGACAAAATCTGCTCCGTCCGCACCGACTACAACGACAAGCCCCGCATCCCCCAGGTCATGAAGAAGGTCACGGTCGATACCTTCGGCGTGGACTACCCGGAGCCGGTCAAGGAGTAACAAGTATTTGCAGGGGCCGATGTCCACATCGGCCCGCGGATTTGCAGGTCGGTCGTTTGCGGGTCGATCAGGGGATCGACCCCTACGACACAAACGATTACCGTTCTCAACCAACTCAGAGCCCAGCGCAAGCGGGTTCGAGTTGGAGAGGAAGACGGAGACTTCCCGCGTTCTTTACGAACGCGAAGCATTGACTTCGCGTTCGAGAGGAAGACGAACATCATCGGTCGATATGACCGCGCTCGCGCGGCCATATGACCTTATGATGTTCGTCTGACGAGGGGGTGTAACGGTTTCGACGGGGGCGTGGAGGCAGGAATAGCGGGCGGATGCGCCTGGCATCCTTAAAACGGGCAACCTTTTATAAATTAAAGAACACTAACGATAGAGTTCTTCTCGCTGCTTAATTAGCGAGCGTTGCGCCCGGGAGTACCACGGCCCGGGATGCAGCGTCGACAAGTGGTGAACGTGAGCGCGCAGAGCTTCGAGCGCGCCATGCATAATGAAGCTACCGAGTCCCCGAGGGTGACGGTTCCCGCTCGGGCGAGGGAATGCAAACAACCGTCTGCGCCCGGAGAAGTTCCTGTTGAAATGCTTTCGGACAGGGGTTCAACTCCCCTCACCTCCACCAAAAAAGGTAGGTAATTTTGATAGAAATTGCCTACCTTTTCATTTTGCCCGAAAGCCCTTGATTTCAGGGCTTTTTCGGTATCCGGCCACAAAAAAGCAGCCGCTACGGAGCCATTTCCGAAGCGGCATTTTTGCTTTTTCGAGTGTTCCCGGCACCCCTCTCCCGGATAAATCGTTCTCACAGAGGGGTATTGTTCAATTTGAGGGGTATCGTTCTCACAGAG
>CAMHEN010000111.1 GCA_946184165.1 uncultured Clostridia bacterium
CCAAGGTCTCCCAGGCCGAGCGCGAGCGCTGGGGAAAGCTCATGGAGGATTTCTTCGCGGCGAAGCTCTTCACCCTCGGCGTCATGATCGTGGACGCACGGCACAAGCCCACGGCCGACGATGTGACCATGGCGGAATGGTTTAAAAACAGCGGCTGCCGCCTTGTGGTGGCGGCAAACAAGCTCGACAAGCTCAAAAAGAGCGAGATCGAGCCGAACCTCGCCCTGATCCGGGAGACTCTGGGCCTCCCGGAGGAGGTCCTGCTCATCCCGTTTTCCGCCGATAATGGCCAGGGCAGGGAAGCGCTCCTCGCCGAAATCAACAGTTTAGTCTGACAGGATGCGGTTCGGGAATTCTTTTTCCCGTGCCGCTCTTGTATTTTGTTGCAGAGTTTGGTAAAATATCGATATCTTGGGGGTGACTGCGATCAGCGACTGGGAGATCATCAAAAACGGCTTCGATTTCAGCTATCTGCTGGAGCTTCTGAGCAGCGTGATTCCGTCCCTGATCTGCATCACGCTCCATGAGCTGAGCCACGGCCTTGTCGCCTATGCCCTCGGCGACGATACGGCGAAACGCGCGGGCCGCCTTACGCTCAACCCGATCAAACATCTGGACCCCATCGGCCTTCTCATGATGCTGACGGTCCACTTCGGCTATGCAAAGCCCGTACCGGTGAACATGTACCGCTTCAAAAACCCGAAGCGCGGCATGGCGGTCACAGCTCTTGCGGGCCCTGCGAGCAATGTGCTGATCAGCGTGGTGTTTCTTTTCCTGTATGGGGCGCTGTATAACCCGCTGCAAAGCTCCGCTGTCGGGCGCTATGTCCTGGAGATGCTTGTCCTCACCGCGAACATCAGCCTGGGCTACGCGGTTTTCAACATGCTGCCCGTGCCGCCGCTGGACGGGTCCAAGGTGCTCTTTTCTCTCCTGGACGAGGGAAGCTACCGCAAGCTCATGCGCTATGAGCGCTACGGCGGCATTGCCCTCATGGCGCTGGTCTGGTCCGGCGTCCTCGGCAGACCTCTCTCCCTTGCCATTCGATGGCTCTTTGTGCATCTTATGGCCATCACCCGGTGGGGATGGGATCTTGTCAATATGGTCTTTTATCAATAAGGATAACCATGGAAAATCCCAATTTTCATCTGGAGGGCGTCGTCCGGGACAAGGACGAGATGCAGGACTTTGAGGGACCGCTGAGTCTCATCCTGCAGCTTCTCTCCAAAAACAAGATCGAGATCCGCGACCTCAGCATCGCCGAGATCCTGGACCAGTACCTCGCCTGGCTCGATGAGATGCAGAGCATGGATCTCGAGATCGCAAGCGAATTCGTGCAGATGGCCGCCCATCTCCTGTATATCAAGACCCGCACCCTCCTCGCCGGGGAAGAGGAGGTGTCCGAGCTCGAGGTGCTCATGAGTTCTCTCGAGCAGCTCAAGGCCCGCGATGTTTTCGCCTCCGTGCAGAAGATCGTACCGGAGCTGAAAAGGGCTTCGGAGCGCGGCCTCCTCTATGGCGTGAAAGCGCCGGAGCCCCTCCCCAAAACCGCAAAAGAGTATGAATATCACCATGAGCCGGTGGATCTTCTGCGGGCCATGTACCGCATCTACACCCGCGGGGGAAAGGCGGCCGCGCCGGATATGACGCTCAGCGTGCCGAGAAGGATCGTCTACAGCGTGCGGGACAAGAGCCTGCAGATCCTCTCCCGTCTCCGTACGGGGCCTGTGAGCCTCACGCAGCTCTATCGGGAGTGCGCCTCCCGCTCGGAGATCGTGGCGACCTTTGTGTCGATCCTCGAGCTCTGCAGCATCGGCAGCATCCATATCGAGCCGGAGGAGAAGAGCTACACCCTGCACTTCATCGGCGGCGATGTGGATGAAATTATGGAAAAGATCGTGGAATGACTATGGATGGAATGATTCCGGCCCTGGAGGCTGTGCTCTTTGCCGCGGGGGAGAGCGTGCCGCTCGCGCGCCTGTCCCTGGTTCTCGGCGTGGATGAGAAGGAGCTTTCCGACGCCGTGGACACGCTTTCGCAGCGCTATGAAGACGAGGGGCGCGGCATGCGCATCCTCCGGCTCGACGACAAGGTACAGATGTGCTCGGCGCCCGAGTATGCCGGGGTGATCAGCACCTGCCTGGAGCAGCGAAAGCCCCCCATGCTCTCGCAGCCCGCGCTGGAGACACTCGCGGTCGTGGCCTATTTCCAGCCCGTGACCCGCGCGTATATCGAGCAGGTGCGCGGCGTGGACAGCTCCTATACCGTGAGCGTGCTGACAGACCGCGGCCTCATCGAGGAGTGCGGGCGTCTGGAGGCGCCGGGGCGGCCCGCCGTCTTCCGCACGACGGACGCCTTCCTCCGCACCATGGGGGTGAGCCGCCTTTCGGAGCTTCCGGCCCTGCCGGAGGTGAGCGGCGGAGAAGGACTCGAAAAGCTCCAGAGCGCTATCGATAAGCTCACCGGAAAGCCGCAGCCGGAACAGATCAGCATCGGCGACGTCGCCGACGCAAAGAGCGAGGAGGGATGAGTTTGATTGCGTGGATAGCCCTCGGCGCGCTTGCCGCCCTGGTGCTGCTGTTTATCTTCCTGCCGGTGGTGGCCTGGATCCTTGTGGGTCTCGTGCTTTTGATCCTCGCGGTGGTGCTCTTCGTTCCGATCGGCGCGGATGTCGCGTATATCGGCGGGGAGTTTCGCCTTGCCGCGCGGATGGACGGCTTCGCCCTCCAGCTGATCCCGAAAAAGCCGCCGGACCCGAACAAGCCGCCCAAGGAGAAAAAGCCGAAAAAAGAAAAAAAGAAAAAGGAAAAAACCGCCGAAACCGGGGCGGAGGAAAAACCGAAAAAGAAAAAACTCAATCTCAGCTTTACCAAAGAGGAGATTTTTGAGCTCGTCAAAAAGGCTCTGCACGGGCTCGGAAAGTTCGGAAAGCTCACGGTGCGGCGCTTCATGCTCCACTATGTGGCGGCGGGGGAGGACCCCTACAACACCGTCGTGCTCTTCAACTATGTGAACGCCGCCCTCAGCACGCTGGCCCCGGTCTGCGCCCGGAAATTCCGCATCACCGGCAGCGTGGACGTGCGGACGGACGTGGACTTTGCCGCCGATAAAATGCATGTCGACGCGGAGGTAAGCGTCACGCTCCGTCTCGCGCAGGTGGTGCACGCGGCTCTCGCCGTGGCCTTCGGAGCTCTCGGCGTACTGATCAAAAACAGGCTGCGGCTTTGGAAGGAAGCGCGGCTTGCCAAAAAGAGCGGCGCCGCCGCTCAGGAAAACGAAATCCAATCAGACTCTATCGACATCGAAATACAGGCTGAGGAAAGGAAGGACTCGCATGGATAAGAATCCGATCGGCGAACTGATGCAGAACACAATGGAGAATGTGAAAAACATTCTCAAGGTTGACACGGTTGTGGGGGATCCCATCTACACGCCTGACGGGATCACGCTCGTGCCCATCTCCAGGATCAGCGTGGGCTTCGGCGGAGGCGGCGTCGAATTCGGCGACAAGAAGGGCGGCGACGTGCGGCCTTACGGCGGCGGCAACGCCACCGGCGTCAAGATCGACCCCATCGGTTTTCTCGTCATCAAGGACGGGACGGTGCGCATGGTGAACGTCACCCCGCCCGCAAACAATACCGTCGACCGCGTGATCGAGCTCGTCCCGCAGGTGCTGGACCGGGTGGACGCGTTCATCGACAAGCAGAAAAACAAATAATCGAAGCCTGAAAGGACCATAATAAGCACTGCCCAGATTCTTTGCAGGGTGGTGCTTATTATTCGGTCTGCCATATTTGCTGCCGCTCTTGCGGCGTTAATGCTGCTGCGTCCCGTTCCCGCCTGCGCCGCCTCCCCCTTTGACACACAGGCGGAGGCCGCGATCCTCCTCTGTGAGGATGGGACGGTTTTGCATGAGCGAAACGCCGACAGGCGCTGTCTCATCGCCAGTACGACAAAGCTCATGACGGCCCTCGTGTGCCTGGAGAACACAGACCTTGAGGAGACCGTGGTCCCTTCGGCGCGGCACTGTGCGGTCGAAGGCTCCTCCATGTATCTCAAGGCGGGGGAGCGCTATACGGTGCGGGAGCTTCTGCTGGGCCTGCTGCTCTCCTCCGGGAACGACGCGGCCCTGGCTCTTGCCGAGCATACGGCGGGGAGCGAGGCCGCCTTTGTCCTTCTCATGAATGAGAAGGCGGAGGCGCTGGGTCTCTCCGATACCCATTTTGAGAATCCCCACGGGCTGGACGCCGCCGGACACTACGGCAGTGCCCGGGATCTCGCGCGCCTAATGCTCGCCTGTATGGAAAACCCGGCCTTTATAACGCTGGACGGACAGCGCTCCGCCGAGGTGAAGGGCCTCACGCTCCTGAACCACAACAGGCTCCTGGACGTCTGCCCCGGCTGCGTCGGAGGAAAGACGGGCTATACCCGGGCGGCGGGACGCTGTCTCGTCTCCTGCTGTGAGAGAGAGGGGCTGCGCTGCGTGTGCGTGACGCTCTCCGACCCCGACGACTGGAACGACCACAGACGGCTCTATGACTGGGCGTACGGAAACTATTCCGTCCACGATCTCAGCCGGGAGCAGCGCTTTGAGATCCCGCTGGTCTCCGGCAGCAGGCTCACGGTACGGGCGATACCCGCAGAGAACGCCCGCGTGGTGCTTGCCAAGGGAGAAAAACCGCAGTTCGATCTGGAGCTGCCGCAGTTTGTCTTCGCGCCTGTGGAGGCGGGGGAGTATGCCGGTACCCTCACCCTGCGCCGGGCGGACGGCGTTCCGATCCGATTCCCGCTTCGATATGCGGAGGGGGCGGCTCTCGCCGATCCATGCCTGAATGCTGATGAACCGGAGGTCCTGGACCCATGACCGAAAGAATCCAAAAACTGATCTCCTCCGCTGGCCTCATGTCGAGACGCGCTGCGGAGGAGGCGATCCGGGCGGGCCGCGTCCTCGTCAACGGGGAGAAGGCCGCCCTCGGAGATAAGGCGGACCCGGACACGGACAGAATCACCGTGGACGGGCGCCCGCTTGTATTCAAAGCGCAGAAGCACTATCTGATGCTGAACAAGCCCCGGGGCTACGTGACGACGCTGCACGACGAGAAGGGGCGCAGAAATGTGACGGAGCTTGTCCGGCTCCGGGACGTCCGCGTCTATCCCGTAGGACGCCTTGACATGTACTCCGAGGGGCTTCTGCTGATGACGGACGACGGGGATTTTGCCAACCGCGTCATGCACCCCCGCCACGAGGTGAACAAGGTCTACCGCACCTGGGTCACAGGCCCCGAGATCGAGAGGGCCGTCCGGACCCTGCGCCGCCCGATGGAGATCGACGGCTGCACCGTCTGCGCCAAGGGCGTGGACCTGGTGCAGGACTTTCCCGGCGGCGCGCTCCTCTCCATCACCATCGGGGAGGGCAGAAACCGCGAGGTGCGGAAAATGTGCGCCCAGGCCGGTCTCAAGGTGACCAGGCTCCTGCGCGTGGAGGAGGGCGGCGTACAGCTCGGCGATCTCAAAACCGGCTGCTTCCGGCCCCTCACCAGGGAAGAGATCGACCGGCTTCTCGGAGAAGAGGAGAAGTGATACATATGCAGTTTCAAGACAGCGATCTTGTGGTGATCGGCGGCGGCCCCGCGGGGATGATGTGCGCGTATCAGGCGGCGTCGCGCGGCCTGTCCGTCGTCCTGCTGGAGCCCAACGAAAAGCTCGGCCGGAAGCTCCGCATCACGGGCAAGGGCCGCTGCAACCTGACAAACAACTGTGACGTCAGGACCATGATGGCGAACATCCCCGGGGACGGGCGCTTTCTCTACAGCGCCCTCAGCCGCTTTTCCCCGGCGGACGCCATGGCCTTCTTTGAAGAAAACGGCCTGCCCCTCAAGACCGAGCGCGGCAACCGCGTCTTTCCCCGGTCGGACAACGCAAACGACGTGGCGGGGCTCATGGCGAAGCTCTGCCGCCGGGCGGGCGTGACCGTCGTGCAAACCGCCGCGAAGCAGATCATCCAGGAAAACGGCGCGGTCGCCGGCGTCGTGACGGGGGAGGGCTATATCCCGTGCCGCGCCGCCGCGATCTGTACAGGCGGCCTCTCCTATCCGCTTACCGGCTCGACGGGAGACGGGTTCCGCTTTGCCGAACAGCTCGGCCATACGCTGATTCCCTTCAGACCCTCGCTCGTCCCTCTGGAGAGTGAGGACGCCTGCTGCGCCGAGATGCAGGGCTTCAGCCTCAAGAACGTGACGCTCTCGGCCTATGAAGACAAAAAGCTCCTCTATCGGGAGCTGGGGGAGATGCTCTTTACCCACTTCGGCGTCTCAGGCCCGCTGGTCCTCTCGGCGAGTGCCCACATGCGGAAAATGGGCAGCGCGGAATACAAGCTCCTCATCGACCTCAAGCCGGGGCTCGACGAGAAGAAGCTGGACGCGCGCATCCTGCGTGACTTTGCCAAGTACGCAAACCGCGAATACAAAAACGCCCTGGGCGACCTGCTGGGCCGGTCCATGATCCCGGTCGTCCTGCGGCTCTCGGAGATCCCGGAGGACAAGCCCGTGCGGGAGATCACGAAGGAGGAGCGGCGCCGTCTTGTCACGCTTTTGAAGGCGTTTCCCGTCTCGGTCTCGGGCTTCCGGCCGATCGACGAGGCCATCGTCACCGCGGGCGGCGTCTCCACGAAGGAGGTAAACCCGCGCACCATGGGATCCAAGCTGGTGCAGGGGCTCTATTTTGCGGGCGAGGTGCTGGATCTCGACGCCTACACGGGCGGCTTCAACCTGCAGATCGCCTGGGCCACCGGCTTCGTGGCAGGAAATTCTGTATAAAGAGGTTTAGACTATGAACGGACATTATGCCATCGCCATCGACGGCCCCAGCGGCGCGGGGAAGAGCTCCATGGCAAAGCGCCTGGCCGAGGCTTTTTCCTTCCTCTATGTGGACACCGGCGCCATCTACCGTACCCTTGGCCTCGCCTGCCATCGCGCGGGGATCGACCGGAAGGACGTCCCCCAGGTCATGGCGCTGCTGGAGACCCTGGATATCGCCATCCGCTATAACGGGCAGGGCGAGCAGTGCATGATCCTGAACGGAGAGGACGTTTCCCGGGAAATCCGCCTGCCGGAAATCTCCATCTGCGCGTCCGATGTGTCTTCCCACCAGGAGGTGCGGAGCTTCCTGCTGGAGATGCAGCGCCGCTTTGCCCGGGAGAACAGCGTCGTCATGGACGGGCGCGATATCGGGACCGTGGTCCTGCCGGAGGCGGAGCTCAAGATCTTCCTCACCGCAAGCCCGGAGGCGAGGGCGAGACGCCGTCTGGCGGAGCTTCTCGCAAAGGGGACGGAGGCCGGCTTTGAAGAGGTCCTCCAGGATATCAACTACCGGGACGAGCAGGACAGCCGCCGCGCCGCAGCCCCTCTGCGCCGTGCGGAGGACGCCGTGGAGGTGGACTCCAGCGAGCTCAGCGCGGAGGAGACCTTCGCCCTGCTGTGTGAGCTCGTGATCAAAAGACTCGCCGCTGTGCCGGAGGAGACAAGGTGAAAAAGCTGATCGTCGCGAAGAGCGCCGGCTTCTGCTTCGGCGTAAAGCGCTCCGTGGATATGGCGGAAAAGCTGTTGGCCGAGCACGGCGCCTGCGCAAGTCTCGGAGAGCTCATCCACAATGAGGATGTGATCCGCGCCCTGAAGGAGAAGGGTATGCGGGTGATTGCGGAGCCCGGAGAGCTCCGCGCGGGGGAGCGCGTGCTCATTCGCGCCCACGGGGTCGCGCCGGCGGTCTATGACGCCCTGCGTGAGACCGGGGCCGAAGTTTTCGACGCCACCTGCCCGAAGGTCCGCGCCATCCACCGGATCGTAGCCGAGGCGAGGGAGGAGGGGCGCTTCACCGTCGTCATCGGCATGCGCAACCACCCCGAGGTGCTCGCCATCTGCGGCTGGTGCGGGGAACATGAAGTGTTCGAAAATGCGGCAGAACTGGAAAAATGGCTCGAATCCGTACCGTCTCCTTGGGAAAAACCTATAACTGTGGTGGTACAGACCACGCAGACACACAGTAATTTTACCGAATGTTGTGATTTAATAAAAAAAAGATGTACAAATCTAAAAATATCTGATACAATATGTCTTGCTACGTCCACGCGGCAAGAAGAAGCATCGAGAATTGCTTCGGAGTGTGACGCAATGGTCGTCATCGGCGGAAAGCACAGCGCGAACAGCGTCCATCTGACAGAGATCTGCCGGATGCACTGCTCCAACGTTCAGTTCATTGAGAGAACGGAAGAACTCGATCTGGACAGGCTCGAGGCCGCAGACACGGTTGGCCTCACTGCCGGTGCATCGACCCCGGCGTGGATAATTAAGGAGGTAAGAAACAAAATGAGCGACGAGATCAAAGTTGAAG
>CAMHEN010000112.1 GCA_946184165.1 uncultured Clostridia bacterium
GCCATACGGAACGGTCGGATCGACGCGGATGTTTCCGCACTGCAGCACATGAATTTTCATGGAATCATCCTTTTAATGATTTATGAATGTGTTAAATTGCCCGGATATCCGATGATGTTGTCGCTGATCTCGCCGGGCAGAGCGCCGTTGCAGCTGCAGGGGGAGGTTCCTGCGATGAGGATCATCATCCCCTCGGCCGCACAGTGACCAAGCTCCGGACCATAGATCGCAGCGAGGCACTGCTCCATGCTCTCGCGCCGCTCGCGAAACTCTCCTTGACCGGGTCGGCGGCCACGTCGCTGTAATGCGCCGGGACATAGGTCTGCGCAGCGGCGTTGGGACGCTTCTCCTCGATCCTCTTTTTGTCTCCCAGAAGCCGCGCCTGCCGCAGCTCGTTCTCGACCTCTGCCAGCTTGTCCCGCGTCTCGTAGAATTCATCCAGCCGGTTTTTGTACTGCGCGAGCCGCCGCTCCTCCGCGGGGTTCCGGGCCAGAGACGCCAGCGTATTCGCCAGCAGCTCCCGGTCCGTCACCGCCTCCTCGTCCTTGAGGGAGAAGCGGGCTTGCTGATCGTATGGGACATCATAATTATCCCAATTCAGTCTATCCTCTCTCTCAATCAGCTCATAAACTGCTCTGGGTATCTCTCCGGCATCCAACATTTCTTTTGCTGCTGCAACTCTTTCCTCGTCTCCCGCTGCATCTTTTAGATTATCCAAAAGATTGCTGTCATAATTGTCTGGGATTAAAACCACAGGAATATCAATGCCAGCGTCTCTTGCAGCCAAGATTCTATGACTACCGGTAAGCGCGACGGAATCGTTTTCATCTCCAATTGCAACGACAGGCCGCCCAGAATACCCGTTTCTTTTGAATTCTTCAACAAGATACTGATATTTTCCGGGGTCCGTAATTTCGTTGACAAGAGTAATGTTCCACGGGGATACAACCGCCGGAGATTCCTCCTTGACAGAGAGCTTGCCGTTTGGTAAAATCTGACCGCGGTCAAGGATTGCTTGAAGCCCCGAAGTTTGTATTCGGGCTCGTTCAAGTATTTCTTTGGCCGCTTTTTTGTCTGTAAATGTAAGTGCTTTTCCTTCTTTGGCCAGAAAGGCTTCCGGCGTCCCTATATCATAAATGCTTTTTATACGATTTACTTGCTGGCCTTCATATATGGTATTTCTTTCGCCGCCAATAGCCGTCAAAGACTTCGTAAATTCGTTGAACACAATATAGGTGAAGCTGTCTACACCGTTTCGGTTTTCCCTATATGATATTTTTGCTGTATTGATTCTCTCCGGTAAAGACCTGATAAATCGCTGATCCATACTGTGTGCAGAATAGTTTTTGTTATTTCCGGCTATTCGTGTACTCTTATCAAGATCAGCTTTTGTCATGATGAAGGGTGCTTCTGAATCTATCAGTGTATCAGGAACATTGCTTGGTTTACCGAGATAAATCGGATCAGTTCTATTCAGTTTTCCATCATAGTACCGGTTTATCAATGATTCAAAACCAAGTTTTTCGGAAGTTTTGAGTGACAGCTTCCCGCCGCCGTCCTGGGCGGCGTTTTCGTTTGCCTGCGTGGCGGCCTCGCCCTCGCCGAAGACGCCCGCGCCCCAGATCTTCGACAGATCGCGGATGACGCCCTGCATGGCCTTGGCCTCGGCGTGGGTGGCCTCCGCGCCGGTGAAGGCTTTGCGCAGCCTGCGGACAACGATCAGAAGCCGGTAAGCAGCGTCCTTTTTCCCGCGTATAAGGAGGTGTCCGCAGGGGAAACAGGACGGACATGAATCTCCGCGTCCAGGGGGGGGAGCTTCCCTTCACCGCATGTGAGCACAGTCAGCTGCAGTTTCCTCCCGCGTATTCCGGCGCGGTAATCCGCCACAAAGGGCAGCGAAAAAAGCATTTCGTCAAGCGCCGCAAGCGGAGAACCGCCCTTTCGGGTTACGGCGTCAAGGCGCAGGACCTCACTTCCGCAGGGGCATGGGCCAGGCAGGATGCGGGTATAGTCCCCTGTGCGGTAGCGAATGAGCGGCATGGCCTCCATCCCGATGGTGGTGATGACGAGCTCCCCGACTTCGCCCGCCGGCAGGGGATGACCCATCTCGTCCACGATCTCGGCGATCACATGGTTTTCACGCAGGTGCATCCCCTCGTGAGCCGGACAGCAGATCGCGCCGCCCAGCGCCATCTCCCGCGATCCGTAGTGCGGGAACAGACGCGTGCCCAGGATTTCCTCACAGCCACACAGCACAGCCGCCGGGCAGGCATCCCCGCTCACCAGCGCCCGCTTCAGGCTTCCCCGCCCGCAGACACGCAGAATGCTCAGAAGCTGCACCGGCATGCCCACAAAGGTGTCCGGCCGTTCCATATCCATCACGGCGGCATATTCGCCGTATTTCAGCCCGGCACCGAGCTTCAAGGGACGCGCACCCAGCCTCAGAATGGCTTCGGAAATCAGTTCCCCCAAGCCGTTCGGGCCGGAGAAGGGAAAGCAGATCATGGTCACGCTGCCGGGGAAAACAAGCTCCCCGAGCCCCGCCGTGAAAAGCTCCACCGTGCCTTCAAGATCGTTCTCGGTGTAGAAAACCCGTTTTGCTGCGCCTGTTGTGCCGGAGGTCGCGTCAGACAGAACGCGCTGAATATCCGCTTGTGAACACAGCAGCAGACCGGGCGCGTTTTGGGCAAGGTCTTCCTCCGTCGTGAAAGGCAGCGTCTGCAGCTCGGCGAGACGGCCCAGGCGCTCAGGCAGGTTTTTATAAAACCCGCCGCGCGCTTTCTCGCGCTTCAAAATGACGTTGAGCTTTCTTAGCTGCAGCAAATCCAGGCTCTCCCGCGTGATCTCCGGGAGAGCCTCTGTTTTCATGATGTAATTGTCGATCCGGCTTTTTTTCACGTTTCAGAGCAAACCCTTCTCGCTCAGGATCTCCATGCACTTTTCGTATGTCGCGGCGATGATCTGCGGGCAGAATTCCACACGCTTTGCGGGATTGCCCTTCGTAATGTCGCGGCAGTCGATGCCGCCGTAATCGGCGGTCATCTCTTCGGCAAACCATTGGGTGAATTCGCCCAGGACGCTCTTATGCGCAGGGTGATCCATGCCGGTCTCCTCGCCCTTGCCGGTGAAATACGAGATCAGACACGCTCCGCCCGTCATGCAGCCGCAGCAGCCCTGCGAAAAGCCCACGCCGCCGTTGAGTCCGCCCATGGCCTTCACAAGACCGGGGTCCTCTTCGCCGATGGTATCCAGCATCAGAATCGCGAGAATCTGGCCGCAGAAATACCCACAGCGGCTCAGCTCCAAAACACGGTCAAATAAATCCATATCAGGTCTTCCTTCCGATGATCAGCCAATATCTGCACTTGCCTCGCGGTATTTCGCTTCCGCAGCTCTCCCCGCGCCAGAGCGCTTCGAGATAGTATTCCCGCCACGCGTCCGTCATGTCCTCAAGCCGCAGGACTTCAAATCCTGCCGCTTCCATAACGGGCGCGGGGGAATCGAAAAACACGTCCGAAAGCAAGAGCTTTCCGCCCGGCTTCAAAACCCTGTGCGCCTCCCGCAGCGCGCCGGGCACGTCGCCGGAGACAAAGAAGGAACACTGGCTCAGTACCGCGTCGAAGCTCACGCTGGGAAAGGACATGTGCAGGAAGTCGCCCTGCGCAACTATTTCGCCGCGCGGCTCGAGGTCGAGACCGCGCGCATCATAGCCCAATTCGTTCAGCAGCCGCACAGCCTCGCCGCTGCCCGCGCCCATGTCGAGCACGCCCGCGCCCTTCTCAAGCGCTGCCAGCGCAAGCATACGGCGGGTATGCGCCTCGCCGCCCGGGTGCCCGTTCATTTGTCTTCCAGCGCACGCTCTACCGAGGCTACCTTGCCCAGCGCCAGCTCCTCCGGCACATAGACAAAGCCGCACACCGGGCAGACCGGCAGCTCCACGGGAAAGCCGTTATCCAGATACATGAACCTGGCCTTTCCCTTGATAAGCGGGACGCCGCACTTCATGCATGTGAGTTTCCCCTCCGGGTCGATGGTGTAGTAATTCTTCTCTGCCATAGTTTACCCTTCCCGTTTCACAACCTGCATCCGGTGGCTCCAGGCTCTGTGCACAAGATAGTGCGCATCGCCCTCCCGGCTGAACTTGACCCAGAAGGTGGCGTTGCCGATGCGTCGGCAGGCGATATACAGTCCGCTCTCCTCGTCGAAGATGCAGGAACCGGTTTTGCGCACCTCGTCCATCACGGCGATCACATCGTCCGTGAGGATCATGCGCTCGTCCATCATGCCCCTGGCTTCCCCGGTATAGTCAAGCGCATAGTCCAGCTTCATTTCCTTCGTCTCCTCCTGCCAGAGCTCCCACAGCAGTTCTTTTTTGAGCGTCAGGCGGTTATAACGTTTCTCGCTGATATCGGGCGGCGCGCCGGCGTCGGTACCGTACAGGAGCTCGAGGATATGCTTCGACTCCCGGCCCTCTCTTGCAAAGCGGTCCCGGCAGGCCATGCAGTAGGAGATGTACGGCGCGTCCGAGCGCGCGAGACATTTCTCCGTCAGCTCCTTTGCCACCTCGCGGTTTGCATAGGCGGAGAGCCCGCCGTAGCCGCAGCAGGGGGAGCGGTCCCCGGAATACGGGGTGTCCACAAGCACGCAGCCGAGTTTTTCGGCAAGCGCGCGGATCGCGTTCCGGGTGCTCTCGTCTCCGCGTGCGCCGCAGGAATCGTGCAGCGCCGCCGGGCGGTCGAGCCCGTGCCCGCCCTCGGGCAGACCGAGCTTTAACAGTATGTCCCAGATACCGACGATCTGCAGACCCTCATGCCCCGCCAGCTCCTTTTTACAGGTCGGGCAGCCCGCAATTACGATCGGATCGCCGAGCTTGCCGAACTCCCGGTCGAGCAATATCTTCGTCTGCTCCTGCAGCTCCGTGCGCCCGGCCCAGTCGCCGATCGCGCCGCAGCAGCCCAGCATCAGCCCCACGCCGCCGTCCAGCCTCTCACAGAGGTCGAGGTAAGCGGCTTTCACCGTCGCCGGCGCGATGGCGGAGGCCTGACAGCCGGGGAAGAAGACATATTTGCAGCTTTCAAAGCCCGGCTGGGGACGGCTCAGAAACGCCTCTTCATTGGAAAACAGCATGTCCAGCAGGGCAAATTCATGGGGCGCCAGCGGCATCTTGTCGGTGGACACCATGTTCCGCCGCGCGTCCAGACACACCCGCGCCATGTCCACCCCGTTGGGGCAGACCACCGTACACTGGCCGCACAGGGCGCAGGAGTTCATGGGCTTGTTGAGCTGGTGGTCGCCCATGATGATCTGGGTGTTGTTGTAGATCTCCTTGGCAAAGAGGCCCGGATGCTTCTTATAGTGGGCGAGATAGGCACAGCTCTTGAAGCACTCTTCACAGTGGCACTGAATGCACCGCCCGGCCTCGGCAGCGGCTTCCTCTCTGCTGTAGCCCGCCCCGGGCATGGGCGTTTTCGTGAGAGCTGTCGCCGCGCTCAGGTCGGTATAGAGTTTGCTGTCCACCGGCCCCTCCTGCCCGCGGGTGTTGCGCGGGTCGAGATTCTGGGCCAGCCTGTCCACGGTGAGCGCGGCCTTCTTCGCGCCGAAGGCCGCATCCATGACCCCGGTACAGGGCCCGGAAACAAGTCTTTCTTCCTCGCAGTACATGAGCTCCGGAAGGGACGCCGCCTCCGGGAACAGCCTTTGCCGCACAGCGGGGGAGGCGCATACCACATCATAGGCGCCGCGCTTTTCCGCGAAGAAAGCGGCGTCGATCGTGCAGCCGAATACGAATTGAATGTCCTTGCCCCTGAGTCTTTTCAGCTCCGCCCGAAAAGCGTCCTCATCCAGAAAGTCCGTCTCGCAGCGCAGGAAGCCTTCCAGATCCGCTTCCTCGCAGAGTACGGTCAGAGGGTAAGCCTTTTTCTCGATTTCTCCCGCGAGAAACAGGGCGAACAGACCGGAGCCGAACACGGCCACGGTCTTCTTCTTGCGCGTGCGGAAAACGCTGCCCGGCTTCTGCGCCTGCCCAAAGCGGGCTACAGCCTCCTCCACGGCGCGGATGGAGACGGCGTCGCCGATCTCAGCGAGGCGGCATCTCTTCTCGCACGGCGCCTCACAGCCCGCGGCGAGGACCAGGGGGAAGGCCGCGGCCTTCTCATAGAGCTGCAGGGCCTTTTTGAAGTTCCCCGCGGCGGCCGCCTCCAGAAAGGCCCGCACGTCCAGCTTCAGAGGGCAGGCCGCGCTGCAGAAGGGCGGATGCTCATACACACAGCGCGCCACCATGCTCTCGATCTCCTCCTTGGAGATCTTGTTGACCTTATACACATGGGTGGAGCCGCGCTCCTGAATTTGGGACATAGAAATCACCTGCTGTGTTCGTTGTTATCCGCAAGGGCCGCCCCTGCGGGGAAAGCCTTAATCTCGGCATTATCAATAGAGAGGCCCGGAAGGGCCTCTCTATTATAGCATGTTTTTTTACGCTCGAAAAGCCTTAGCCTTCGAGAGCCTTGAGGGCGGCCAGCACCTTGTCCGGGCGGGCCGGGATGCGGGTGATGCGGGCGCCGGTGGCGTTGTAGATGGCGTTGAGGATGGCCGGGTGCGGCGCATCCAGCGGGGCCTCGCCGCAGCCGGCGGCACCGTAGGGGCCGTTCGGACGGTAGGTCTCGTTGAAGTGGAGCTCAATGTCATCGGGCGCGTCGTTCGGGTAGGGGATGCCGCACTTGAGCAGGCTGGTCTCCTTCTCGAGATCGTCGAAGTCCTCGCTGAGCGCAAGGCCGATGCCCTGCACCAGGCCGCCGTAGAAGTTGCCGTCGACCAGGAGCTTGTTCATGATGGTGCCGACGTCGGCCACGCAGGTGAACTTCTCCACCTTGACCTTGCCGGTCTGGGTGTCGACGCAGACCTCGGGCAGGAAGATGGTGTACATGTAGGTGGCAAAGGGCTCGCCCTGGGCGGTGTCCTGATCCACCGGGTGGTCGGCGCAGTAGGTGGTGACCCAGTTGCCCTCGACCTTCAGCTTCTTGCCGTCGGCGACCATCTCGTCATAGCTTCTCCAGGTACCGTCGTCCTTCTTCATCTCGGCCAGCAGGTTCTCCGCCGCGAGGCGGCAGGCGTTGCCGCTCATGACCTGAGAGCGGGAGCCGCCCGCAGGGCCGGAGTTCGGGGTGATCTTGGTGTCGTTCATGACGAGGCGGATATCCTCGGGCTTGAAGCCGGCCTGACGCAGGGTCTCATGGGCGGAAGTGAGCGCGCCCATGTCGGCGCCCTGGCCGTGATCCTCCCAGGAGACATAGATCGTGACCGTGCCGTCGGGGTTGAGCTCGGCATAGGCGGAGGAGGAGTCAACACCGTCAAGGCCGCAGCCGTAGACGCCGAGGGACACGCCGATGCCGTATTTGAAGCGACCGTCGGAGGCGGCGTTCTTCTCCGCGACTCTCTTCTTGCCGGCCTCGTACAGGGGCCTTGCCTTGTCAAACAGAGCCTCTTCGCAGTATACGTCGGGCGCGTAGCCGGTGGGGATGGTGGTGTTCTCGGACGCCTTGTAGCAGTTCATGGCGCGCATCTCGAAGGGATCGATGCCCATCTTGGCGGCCAGGCAGTCGATGGCGATCTCGGAGCCCATGAAGGACTGGGGAGAGCCATAGGCGCGGAACGCGGAGCCCCAGGCGTGGTTGGTGAAGACGGTCTGGCTCTTGTTGCGGATGGAGGCGATGCCGTAGCCCGCGCCGGTGAACTGGCTCAGACGCATGGTGAGCAGATCGCCGAACTCGGAGTACGGGCCGTGGTCGACGTAGTTGTCGCCCCACAGGGCCAGCAGCTTGCCGTTTTTGTCCGCGCCGAGCTTGATGTGCATGAAGGCGGGGGAGCGCTTGCCGGTGTAGGTGATGTTCTGGAACTGGTTGAAGTTGAGGGAGACGGGCTTGCCGATGATCTTGGCGGCCGCGCCGATCAGGGCCTCGTTCGTCGGGGAGAACTTGTAGCCGAAGGTACCGCCCGCGTGGTTCTGCACCAGACGCAGGTTCTCCATCGGAACGCCGATGCCGGCCGCGATCATGGGCATGTGCAGGTGGATGCCGATGGACTTGGAGTGCACGGTGACCATGCCGTCCTCGTCGATGTAGCCGTAGCCGCAGTCAGGTTCCAGATGCAGGTGGGGCTGGCGGGAGCAGTAGCTCTCGATCTCGACCTGCTGCTCGTCGGGGATGGAATCCCAGTCGAAGTCGGGGCCTTTGATGCAGTTGGTCTCATAGAAGACGTTGGGGGTGCCCGGGTGGATCTCGATGGCGTCGGGCGCCATGGCGTCCAGCGCGTTCATGTAGGCGGGCAGCTCTTCGA
>CAMHEN010000113.1 GCA_946184165.1 uncultured Clostridia bacterium
CTCGGCGGCAAAGCGCAGTCAAAGAAGTCCTAAAAAGGACTTTTTTGACAAGCTGGAAAACCCCCGGTTCCGCGGAACCGGGGGTTTTTGTCCTTTCTACGCCAGATTGCCGGTGGCGTACATGGCGGCGGTGAGGGCCACGATGGGGGCCGTCTCACAGCGGAGGATGCGCTCGCCCATGGAGCAGACGTGCAGGCCGCAGATTTTGGCGAGCTTTGCTTCAAACTCGGCAAAGCCGCCCTCGGGCCCGGTGATGATGGCCATGTCGGCGGCGTGTTTATGCTCCTCCAGCACGGCGTTGAGAGCCTCGCGCTCGCCGGTCTCGTACATGAAGAGGCCCAGCTCCTTCTTGACCGCGACGTCCAGGGCCTGGCTGAATTCCCCGGCCCAGCCCACCTGCGGGATGATGCCGCGGCCGGACTGCTTGGCGGCCTCCTCGGCGATGCGCTGCCAGCGTTCGAGCTTCTTCTCCGGGGTCTCGGGTCTTGCCACACAGCGCTCGCAGTTGAAGAACAGGATCTCAAAGGCGCCGGCCTCCACGCCCTTCTGGATGATGTAATCCACCCGGTCCCCCTTGGGAAGCCCGCAGAGGAGCGTGACCTTGACGCTGGGCTCCGCCGGGCAGCGGACGACCTCCACGACCTCGGCCTCGGCCTGCTCCTTGTCGGCGTAGACCAGGCGGCACCTGTAGTCCGTCCCCTCGCCGTCGCAGATGATGAGATCCTCGCCCGGGCGCAGGCGCAGGACGCGGACATGCTCGGCGTCGCGGCCGCGAATGACGGCCATGCCGCCCTTGATGTTGGTACCCGCCATGAAAAATCTCGCCATGTGGTTTTCCTCCAAGCATTTCTTCTGATCCTTTTCCCGATTATCGCACACTTTTCACCGCTTTGCAAGTGCGCGCGTAGAATAGGGCGGAGATGATTTCATGAAGGAAGACAGACGCCGGGACGACTGGCAAAAACGCCTGCAGCCTTTCGACGCGGTCTGGGCGCGGGTGCAGGGGGAGCACAGGCCGCCTCCGCCGGGACCTCCCGGTCCGCCGCCGTGCAGAGGCTGCTGCACCAAGGCGGTAAGATTTAATCCCCACGGCCGGAGAAGATAGAAATTCACAGGGCACCAAGCCCGGCGGCCCGCAAAGCTGCGGCTAGGCATAACGATGCGCTGCTACGCAGGCGCTTCCACCTTTTTGCAGGGGCGACCCTTGCGGTCGCCCCTGCGAAAATGCCGGACAGTTTCCGATGGCGTGAGGGTCCGGACGGCCGGGGATGCTATTTTTCCACGCTATTCAAAAGCTCTCCCCAGAGCTCCACGATGCGGAAGCGGAGCTGCCAGCCCTCCTCCCTTGTGATGAGGGCGTAGTCCTCCGGGTTCATGACGGGGCGCAGGGTCTCCTTCCCGGCGGCGGCGAGGCAGACCGGCGGGAACACCACGCACCACCAGTTCTGCCCCTGCCCCGCGCCCAGTACCACGCAAAGAGACCGGTAGCGCCCCGCGGGGAGCGAGAAACCCGCATAGTCCCGGGTGGGGTAGTGCTCCTCGCCGAGGGTGACGGTGACGAGCCGCCCCTCCGCGGCGCTCTCGGCAGCGGCGCGGATCGCCTCCAGGTTCTGTGCCAGGACCGCAGCGGCATCCTCCGCGTCCGTCACGCCCTCTAAAAGCGGCGCAACGCATCGGAGCACCGCGTCCCGCACCCGGAGCTTGACTGCCTGCTCCCCGGCCTCATCCGATACCGCGAGCACATGCAGCCGCACGAGCTGTTCCGCCACCGACGCCTGCCGCCCCTCGGCCCAGAGACCCGTTGACAAAAGCACGCACAGGGTCACGAGCCCCGCGAGCTCCCAGGTATAAAAGCGCCTGGTCTGCAGCGCAAAATCCATAAAAATTCCGCCCCTTCCGTATGTTGGATGTACATACAGTATGGGCGGAATGTTTTGGTTTTAAACCGCTTTGTCTTCGCAGCTCGATTTCCCGTGCGCACAACTTGTCTTCCCCACGAGGGGAAGACTTGTATCAGTTCAGTCGCCCGACACAGACGGCAGTTTCGCAGAAGCCGCAGTCCCGGCGGAGGGCTTCGAGGGCGGCCTCGTCCGGGAGGGTGCCCGGGCGGAAGACGCCGAAGACCGCGGAGCCCGTGCCCGTCATCACGGAGCCGAGGGCACCGAAATCCAGCAGGCGGCCCTTGATTTCCTTCACGGTGCGAAGGCGGCGGTCGTCGATATCCTCAAAGACATTGTACATGCGCCGGCAGATCCCGGGGAGGTCCCCGGCCCGCAGCGCCTCGACGATGCCCGCGCTGTCCGGATGGCAGCGGGCGCTGCTCTGGTCGAGTTTTCGGAAGAGCTCGGGCGTGGAAATAGAGAAGCCCGGCTTGCAGATCACAAAGGCGCATGCCGGCATGTCCGGCAGGGTCTCTAACTTTTCGCCGCGCCCGGTGGCGAAGGCGGTACCGCCGCGCACACAGAAGGGCACGTCCGACCCCACCTCCGCCGAGAGCGCTTCGAGCTTTTCCGCGTCCAGTGCGCCGTAGTGCCGGTTTAAAGTCCGCAGTACCGCCGCCGCGTCCGAGGAGCCGCCGCCCATGCCCGCCCCTACCGGGACGCGCTTTTCAAGGCGGATGGAGAGGCCCTGCCCCTCCTGCCCGACGGCGCGCAGATAGCAGAGGGCAGCCCGGACGGCGAGATTCCGCTCGTCCCCCGGAACGAAAGAGAGGTTGGTAGCAGCCCGTACAACACCCGTATCGTTGAAGCGGATCTCCACCTCGTCCGCAAGGGAGACGGTCTGCATGACCATGGCCATGTCGTGGTAGCCGTCGGCGCGGCGCTCGGTCACGTCGAGGGAGATATTGAGCTTGGCATAGGCCTTTTCGTACAGGATGTTCACAGCGCCGCCTCCCCATACAGGTATACCCGCAGCTCGTAGGGCCGGGCGGTGAAGCCGTTGCCGATGTTGAAGCAGGTCTCATAGTTGGTCAGCACGAGCTGCCACTTGTCGAGGCGCACATCCTCCGGGGCGTTGAAACGCTGGAGCTCCGGGGAAAAGCTGCACACCACCAGAAGCCGCTGGTCGAAATAGCGGCGCTCGTAGACGTAGAAATTCTTGTCCCTGGGATAGAGCTCCCGGTAGTCGCCCCGCAGCACCACGGGCGTGGTCTTGCGGAAGGCGATGAGGCGGCGGTAGAAGTTCAGCAGGGAATTGGGGTCCTGGTCCTCGGTCCGGACGTTGACCTCGTGATAATTGCCGTTGACAAAAAACCAGGGCCTGCCGGTGGTGAAGCCGGCGTTTGGCCCGTCGTCCCACTGCATGGGGCTGCGGGCGTTTTCACGGGTGCCCTTCTGAATGATGGACAGGACCTTCTTCTGCGGCAGAAGCTTCCCCAGGATGCGCGCGGAGTTGAAGGTCATGACGTCCTTGTACATGCCGAGCTCCGGCAGGGGCATGTTGGTCATGCCGATCTCCTGGCCCTGGTAAATGAAGGGCGTGCCCTGGAGGAGCATATACATGGCGGCCAGCATCTTCCCGCTCTCGGTGCGGTATTTCTCGCTGCCGTAGCGGCTGATGATGCGCGGGTGGTCGTGGTTCTCAATATAGAGGGCGTTCCAGCCCCGGCCTGCGAGCTTGTACTGCCACTCGCTCAGGGCCTTCTTGAGCTTCGGGAGGCTGAAGGGCCGGGGGATCGTGTCCACAAAGAGGCAGTCGGCCTCCATGTGGGAGAAGGCGATCATCTCGTCCAGCACCTGATTCGGCCCCTCGGTGACGTAGCGCAGGGCGGTGTCCGCGTCAGTCATGGGACTCTCGCCCACGACGAAGCAGTCGTACTGGCTCAGCACGTCCCGCTTAAACTCCCGCAGATAGCTGTGGGCCGCGGGGAGATTTGAATAGTGCCGGAGGCCGTTTGCCACCGGGATCCTGGGGTAGGCGCTCGGCAGGCCCGGAGTCTTCGCAATGAAGGTGATGACGTCCTCGCGGAAGCCGTCCACCCCCATATCCAGCCAGAAGCGGAGGATGCGCTTGACCTCATCCCGAACTTTTGGGTTGTCCATATTCAAATCAGGCTGTTTTTTTGCGAACAAATGCAGATAATATTCGTCTAAGTTACTGTCATACTCCCAGGCTTCCCCGTCAAAGACGCTGGTCCAGTTGTTCGGCGGCAGGAGGCGCCCCCCCCTGCCCCGCTTCGCCGGGCGCCAGTGGTAGTAGTCGTGGTAGGGGTTGTCCCGGCTCTTGCGGCTTTCCAGAAACCAGGGGTGCTCATCCGAGGTGTGATTCACCACGAGGTCCATGAAAACGCGCATGCCCCGCTCGTGCGCCTCCTTGAGAACGCGCTTAAAGACCGTGAGATCCCCGAAGTCCGGGTGGATGTCCATATAGTTTGAGATGTCGTAGCCCCAGTCCGCGTTGGGCGAGGGGTAAAGCGGGGAAAACCAGATCGCGTCCGCGCCGAGACTCTTGATATAGTCCAGGCGGTACAGTACGCCGTAGAGGTCGCCGATCCCGTCGCCGTTGCCGTCGCAGAAGCTGCGGGGCCAGATATGGTAGACGACCATGTCCTTGTACCAGGGAGTAAACGCCATAGGGACACCCTCCTTTTTATTTCAATTGCAAAGCGCGGCTTTGCAATTGAAGACTCGCGCTTATCGCGCACGGCGGAGCGTGACACGCCGCGCCTGGTCGGCGCGAGGCCTCGCGCAGCTCGGCTCAGGGTGCTTTTGAGGAAGCAGAGCTCCCTCAAAAACGATTTGAGATTTGCGGACGCTTATTTATTATTATTCTACCACATTGTGTGGGAAAAACCAACAGCACTTCCAGAAAAAAGTACCCCCTCACCCCCGTTGACAAACGGCCTGTTTTGTGCCATGATTTTAAATAAGAAAAGTGGGCGGCGGCAGCCACCCGGAAAGGACACGCCATGAAGAAAAAGATACTCTGTTCCATACTGCTTGCCCTGCTGCTGGCCCTGGCGCTGCAGCCGGCGGCGCTCGCGGCGGGAAATCCCGCCCTTGACAATCTTGCCCCGGGACCGGACGGCTCACTGCGCAATTTCGTAAACGGGGAGACAAGGGCCCTCAACATCCAGGGGGCGGAGGTCCCGATCGAAAACGTCATATTCCTGGACTTCTGCGCCGTTGGGGAGGAGTTTGAACACTGCATCGGCGAAGTGCCCGAGGAGGGCCTTTACCTGCGGCAGGAGGAGCTGCCCGACGGGATGCGCGCTGAGCTGCGCAAGGAAAACGTCCGGGAGCATGAACAGACCCTCGCCGAGAAAAATGCCGAGCGCATCCAAGAGGGGGAGCCTCTGGAAGAGACCCGCCATCTCGGCGTGCCCGAGGACAGCAATCTCGACCGGGAGGCCTTCTACCTCTACCTGATGGGCATACCCAAGACGGCCGGCGGCAACTTTTTCTTCTTCTGGCTGGAAACCCAGACGGGGAGGCAGCTCTATCTCTGCAGCCAGGACGTGCTGGAAGCGCTGCCCGGGCAGGATGACGACCCGGCCGGCTTCGACTTCCCAAGCGATCCCGCCGTCCAGATCCCCGCGGACGACGACCCCGGGATCCAGGTGATCTCGTCCGATCCCTCCGGGGATGACCAGAACGGCTGGGATAACGCCCCCTCCATCTGGGATGATGTACCGCCCATTGAGCCGGCGCCCTCCACGACGCCGACGTGGACTCCGGACTACGGCCCGGTGGGGGACAACAACAGCTATAACCAGACCTATGATCCCTACGGGAACCAGGACGGCGCCCAGTCGGGTTACTATTTTCAGTTCGAGACACCGGCGCCTGCCACCCCGATTGTGATCGAGCCGCCGGTGACCGAGCCGCCGGTGACCGAGCCGCCGCTTACGCCGCTCACTGTCTCCATCGTGGGCATGACGGAGTGCCGTCCCGGGGACCGCGTGGTCCTGAGCGCCTATGTGTCGGGCGGCGACGGGATCCGCTACCAGTGGTATTACAGCATGGGCCCCTACTCGGCCCCTGTTGACGGCGCCAACGGAAGCAGCATCCTGGCGGACACCTCCAAGGCGGGCGTCTGGAATTACTTCTGCCTTGCCACGGACCGGCTCGGCCGTCAGGCGGTCTCTGACCCGCTGACGCTCACGGTGGTGGAGCGGCAGGCCCGCTCGGTCAGCATCGAGCTGCAGCCCTCCAAGCTCTCGTATTACGAGGGCGAGACCATTGACACGACCGGCCTGCAGCTGCTCGTCCGCTATGACGACGGGACCGTCGGCCATGTGACCTCCGGCTTTACGATCAGCCCCAGCACCGCGGTCTACACCGGGGCCAACGCACAGAACGTGCTTGTAAGCTACAACGGCGCCACGGTCGCCTATTCGATCCAGGTGCGCAGCGCCGCGGACCGCATCCGCAGCGTCGCCGTGCTGAACCTGCCTAACAAGACCTCCTATGTTGTGGGCGATACCCTCGACACCACCGGACTTGTCCTGCGGGTGTTCTCCGTCGAGGGCAACTATATGGACATCAGCCACAACTATGAGTGCTCGCCGACTCGGCTGAGCCAGGCCGGCAACCAGACCATTACCGTTACCGTCGGCAACAAGACTACGAGCTTCAGCGTTACGGTCCAGGAGGACTATCGGGTCCTTGATATCTCTCTTGTGAGTCTGCCGGCAAACCGCAGCTACCGGGTCGGTGACAGCATCAGCACGGCGGGCCTTGCCCTCCAGGTACACACCAACCGGGGCTATGAGACCGTCACCAACGGCTTTACATACACCCCGCGCGTAGCGACCGCCGCCGGAACCCAGACCATCACCGTCCTGTACGGCGGACAGAGCGCCACCTTTACCATCGACGTGGCCGCGAGTGTCGCCCCTACGCCGACGCCGAGACCCTCCAGCTTCCCGACCTACACTCCGGCGCCCACATTCACACCCGCACCCACACCGGCGCCCACGGAGAGCGTACAGACCACCGCCGCTCCGAGACCCACCAGCGTGCCCGCGCGCCGGAACACCGGCGTCGGCACCATGGTCAAGATCCTCTTTGTGGTGGCGCTGCTGGCCCTCGCAGGATTGATTTTCATCGTGATCTACCTCCGCAAACAGGATCAGAAGGAGAATGCCCGCGGCTTCACCGACAGCGAGCGCCGCGGCCGCCGTTGATCCCGGCAACAAAATCGTGAACAGATCCGGCAGACCACAGTGTCTGCCGGTTTTTTTGCCCTTGCCCGGACAGAGAGTGTGCCGATGAAAAAAGGACGAACCCGCACATATACGGGTTCGCCCGGAGAGTTTGTTTGTGCCCGATAGCTGGCAAAATATTCCAGCCGCTTTATTTCTGCTTTTTGAGCACTTCGAGGATCTCGCCCAGGAGCTCTTCGGTGGTGGGCTTGGGATCCGCTGCCTCGGCGGCAGCCTCTTCCTCTTCCTTCTTCTTGGCGAGCTTCTCCGCCATCTCCTTGGCCTTGTTCATGGCCTTGATGACCGAAAACAGCACGAGGGCGATGACGAGGAAGTTGATGATGGTGCCGATGAAGGTGCCGAGCCCGAGGACGATGGCCTCGGTGCCGGCGGCCTCGTCGGCGGCGCGGAGGGTGATGTTCAGGGCGTCAGGGTTCGGGGAGCTGAACAGAGCAGCCAGCAGGGGGGTGATGACGTTGGACACGAGGGAGGTGGTGATGGCACCGAAGGCGCCGCCGACGATAACGCCGATGGCCATGTCCATCACATTGCCGCGGGTGACGAAGGTTTTGAACTCTTCAAAGAATTTTTTCATGGGGATCCGTCCTTTCTTCATTTGTATAATCTTATTATGGGTACAGAATCATTTGCGCGGGCGGCGCTGTGCGCTGAGAGCTCACTTCTTCGGCACAAGAATCTTCGTGCCGCCCATGTAGGGCCAGAGAACCTCGGGAATGGTGACGCTGCCGTCGGCCTGGAGATGGTTCTCCAGGAAGGCAATGAGCATGCGGGGCGGCGCGACTACGGTGTTGTTGAGTGTGTGGGGGAGGTAGACCTTGCCGTCCTCGCCCTTGACGCGCATCCTGAGACGGCGGGCCTGGGCGTCGCCCAGGTTGGAGCAGGAGCAGACCTCGAAGTATTTTTGCTGGCGTGGGCTCCAGGCCTCAATGTCGCAGGACTTGACCTTCAGGTCGGCCAGGTCGCCGCTGCAGCATTCGAGCTGGCGGACGGGGATCTCCATGGAGCGGAAGAGCTCGACCGAGAAGCGCCACATTTTTTCATACCAGTCCATGGAATCCTCGGGCTTGCAGACCACGATCATCTCCTGCTTCTCAAACTGGTGGATGCGGTA
>CAMHEN010000114.1 GCA_946184165.1 uncultured Clostridia bacterium
AGCGCACCGGCATCAAAAAGCTCAAGGTGGGCTACAACAAGGTCTTCGGCTACTACATCGACGTGCCGAAATCCGCGGGTCTTGAGAACGTGCCCGAGGATTATATCCGCAAGCAGACTCTCGTTTCGAACGAACGATACTTCACCCAGGAGCTCAAGGAGCTGGAGAACACCCTGCTCACCGCCCGGGATCGCATCAGCGATCTCGAGTACCGCTACTTCTGCGAGGTGCGCGACAGCGTGGCCGCGAAGGTGGACAGGGTCCAGCTCTCGGCGGACGCGGTGGCGCGGCTCGACGCCCTGTGCTCTCTCGCGGAAGTAGCCGTGCGCAACGGTTATTCCTGCCCGGAGATCGACACCGGGCGCACCCTGCGTATCATCCAGGGCCGCCACCCGGTAGTGGAGCAGTCCATGAAGGACGTGCTCTTTGTCCCGAACGACAGTTTTCTCAACGACCAGGACGACCGCGTGGCCATCGTCACGGGGCCGAACATGGCCGGCAAATCCACCTACATGCGCCAGACGGCGCTGATCGTGCTGATGGCACAGATGGGCTCCTTTGTACCCGCTAAGTCCGCCACCGTCGGCATCGTGGACCGGGTATTCACCCGCATCGGCGCCTCCGACGATCTGGCCTCCGGCCAATCCACCTTCATGGTGGAGATGAGCGAAACCGCCGCCATCCTCAAGCACGCCACCGCCGCATCGCTCCTCATCCTGGACGAGATCGGGCGCGGCACCTCCACCTTCGACGGCATGGCCATTGCCCGGGCGGTGCTGGAATTCTGCGCCGACAAGCGAAAGCTCGGCGCAAAAACCATGTTCGCCACCCATTACCACGAGCTCTCCGCCCTCGAGGGCGAGCTCTCGGGCGTGCGCAACTACAACATCACAGCGAAAAAGCAGGGGGGAGAGCTGGTGTTTCTGCGCAAGATCGTGCGCGGCGCCGCCGACGACAGCTACGGCATCGAGGTGGCGAAGCTCGCGGGCCTGCCCGACAGTCTCATCACCAAAGCCAAGGGCTATCTCAAGGAGCTGGAGTCCGATGGCGTGACCGTCATGGCCCCCGCCGCGAGGCTGGATGACGCGGGTCAGATCAGCCTTGCCGATGTGGGCAGCGACGAGGTGCGCCGGATCCTGCAGGAGACGGATCTCAACACCCTCACCCCCATCGAGGCGCTCAATCTCCTCTACTCCCTGCAGAAGAAAGCGAGAGTCTGATGCGCGCGCCCGACCCTCCCTTTACAAGCGCCCTCTCCCGGCGCGAGGCGATCTTTGTGCTGGCCTATCTGCCGGTGCACCTGTTCGTCCTGCAGCTTGTGTGCGGGCTGCTCATGGCGCGGGGATACCTGTCCCAGGCCGTGCTGAATTTCCTCTACTACGCCGTGGGCGCCGTCTATATGGTGGTCTTTGCCTTCCGCTTCCTGCGCCGGGATTATGACCCCCTTGCGGATCACCCCTTCACCTGCCTTCGCACGGTGGTGCGCTGTATTCTGCTTCTGTACGTCTGTGACACGCTGCTGGTAGTTCTCTTTGAGTACCTGCTCCCCCAGACCCAGAGCCCCAACGACGAGGCCCTGCAGACGGTCGTCCTCCAGAATGCGGGCATCATGCGGGCGGAGCTCGTCTACCTCACCCCCATTGTGGAGGAGATGCTCTTTCGCGCGGGGATCTTCGGTCTCCTGCGCCGGCGAAACCGTCCCGCCGCCTATCTGGTAAGCGCCCTCTGCTTCTCCCTCTACCACGTGGTCCCCTACGCCGTGCAGGAGCCGGTCTACTGGGTGTTTCTGGTCCAGTACATCCCGGTATCTCTGCTGCTCGCCCGCTGCTATGAGCGCTGCAATACCATCTGGGCTTCGATTTTCTTCCACGCGGCCGTCAACGCCGTCGCCGTGAGCGTGATATTGCTGTGAGGTTCTGCATATGTCCGACGAGTTTGAAATCCGCCCCATCGCCCGTATGAAGAGCGACTTTCCGGAGAAGTTCGGCATCCCCCGCCAGGCGGGGATCGTCGAGTCGCTGGAGAGTCTTGTGGTGTTCGAGCCCGATTACCGGGACCCGGAGGCCCTGCGCGGGATAGAGGGCTTCAGCCATCTCTGGCTGATCTGGCAGTTCTCGGAAAACCTGCGCGAGGGCTTCTCCCCCACGGTGCGCCCGCCGCGGCTCGGGGGAAACATGCGCATGGGCGTGTTCGCGACAAGATCACCCTTCCGTCCGAACGCCCTCGGCCTCTCCTGCGTGAGGCTGGAGAGCGTGCAGGAGCGCCCCGGTCTCGGGACGGTGCTGGTGGTGCGCGGAGCCGATCTCATGGACGGCACGCCCATCTTCGACGTCAAGCCCTACATCCCTTACGCCGACTGTCGCCCCGAGGCGAGCGCCGGATTTGCGCCCGGCCCCGGGGAGACGCTCGGTGTGGAGATCCCGGAGGCGCTTTTGGAAAAGCTGCCCCTTGAAAAGCGCGCCGCGCTCCTCGGGGTGCTGGCAAACGACCCGCGCCCCCGCTATCAGAAGGACCCGGCGCGCGTTTACGCCCTGGTCTTTGCGGGCTTCACGGTGCGCTTTCGCGTGGATGAAGCCGGGGTCCATGTCTGTGAGTTGTGCTGAATCGCGAACTCTGCGAGGGTTTTGTATGTAAAATGTTCGGCGCCTTATTCTCATCGGAGCAGCGAAATGCTCCGGCGCCTGTGTTTTCACGCGTGAATTTCGTTCTCTTTTTATCGGATCCATCGACTGATTCCGTCAATACAATCACGGCATGACCCGGCTTCTTTTACAGTCTCTTTCTAAAGCAGGACAGCAAACCGCGATCTCTGTTGTCCGTCTCTCCCTGCATAACGACAAAGCTCCTGCAAATACTATCTGCGACAACAGATAGAAACGCAGGAGGTTTTTGTATATGAAAGCAACCGGAATCGTGCGGCGCATTGACGACCTCGGCCGCGTCGTCATTCCCAAGGAGATCCGCCGCACCATGCGCATCCGCGAGGGTGACCCGCTGGAGATTTACACGGACAAGGATGGGGAGCTGATTTTTAAAAAGTACTCCCCTATTGGGGAGCTGGGAGATTTTGCGGGGCAGCTCTGCGACAGTCTGCGCCGCTCCACCGACGCCATTGCGGCGGTATGTGACCGCGACGCGGTGATCGCCATTGCGGGCGGCGGTCGGCGCGAGCTGCTGGATAAGCCGGTGAGCCAGCGCCTGAGTGAGATTATGGAGGAGCGCGCGCTCTACCGGCACATGGGCGGGAACGGCGTCAGCGTCAGCGAGAGCGACGACAGGTTTGCGGTCTCGGTGGCGGCGCCCGTGATCTCCGAGGGCGACATCATGGGCGCGGTCCTCTTTGTGGCGCCGAAGGGCGCGCCTCCCGCAGGGGAGATTGAATGCAGACTGGCCCAGACCGTCGCCGCCTTCCTCGGCAAACAGATGGAGAGCTAAAAAATGCACGGCATCTCTGCCGTGCATTTTTTGGTCTTGCTCTTCTTACGCTGTAAGGGCGGTCAGCAGCTCGATCGCCTGGGTACAGAGCGCGTCGGCCTTGTCGAGGCAGTCATAGGTGAGAGCCGGATTGTGGACGCCCTCGGCGTTCTCCACGAACACGAAGTCCCAATAGAACTGGCCGTCGCGGGCGAGCTGCCGGATCTCTGCCAGATCCTCGTCCGTGTACTTGCCAGTCTCCACTGCGGAGGCGAGCTGTTCGGTCAGGGCGCCGAGCTGATCGCCGACCTCATAGGTGCGGGTCTCCACCTTCTGCTGCACGCCGCGGACCTCAGCTTCGAGATCCTTGTGGCAGACGGAGCAGGTGCTCTCCAGCAGGGCGGGGTTATCCAGCGGGCTTATGAGATTGTGGCTGTGGTAGGTGCTGCCGTCCGCCGCGGTCTCTGTGGGCATATGGCAGTCCGCGCAGGTGAAGGTGTTCGCGTGGGGGCTGCCGGCACCCAGGAAGGTCTCAAACTCGGGGTGCTGGACCTTGATCTGCTTCACGCCCGTGCGGGGATTCGTCCAGTCGGCAAAGGGCTCCCCGTTCGGGAAGTTCGACCCGTCGTTGAAGTAGGCCAGCATCGTCTCGGGCGCCATGCTTGCAAGGCTGTTGTGGGCGATGGTGGTCGCCTTCGTGTCGGGCGCGAAGTAGTACTCGTTGTGGCACTGGCCGCAGGCGAGATTCGCCGGGGCGATCTTGTCAAAGTCGTCGCCCACCGCGTCGATCCAGTAGGTGTGTGTCACGGTGATGGGGCCGGGGTTATTCGCGTGGCAGGTGTAGCAGGAGATGCCCTCGGTGATCTGGGCCTGCACCTCGGCCCAGTCCTTCTGGTAGGCGCCGATGCCCTCCTCATTCACCATGTTGGTGAAGTCGGGGGTCTTGCAGGTCCAGCAGTTGGCGAGGGGGTGCGGGCGGCCGGTGGCCTCGATATCCTGCACGTCGTAGTAGTGGCCGCGGGCCGCCTTGTAGTCCTTGGCGAAGCCGTAGCCCTCATACAGGGTGCGGAGCATGGGGTAGAGCTCCAGATAGTCCTCGGCCTCGGAGCTCTCCTTGGTCATCATCCAGGAATTGTACTGTTCGGGGAACTGCTCGGCCCAGTCGTCCGCGTGCTTGACCGTGACGCCGGACATGGTCTGCACCTTCATGGCGCCGTTGGCCTCAGCCTCGGGGATGGGTTCGGGCTCTGCGGGGATGCTGCCGCCGTATGTCTCGGGGGCGATGCCGCCGCTCTCCAGGGCCTTGGCCGCTGCGATCTTAATAGCGTCGGATGTTACGGTTGCGCCGGAGACGGAGTCCACCGCGAGGCTCTGTGCCTCGACGATCGCGCCGGGCAGCGCGTCCACCGCCAGGGTGCCGATGCCCTCGGTCTCGGTATGTTCCAGAACGCTTACCTTATAGATCTTCTTCGCGTCGGCGACGAGCTCCACCGTCACGTCGCCCACCTTGCCGGGGGCGCTGGCTGTGAGCGTTTTGGCGCTGGAGGGAACGTAATTGGCCGCGATACCGGAGACGATGCGGATCACCAGCAGCAGGACCAGAAACAGGCCGCAGCTCATGCCGATGAGATTCAGCAGCTTTTCGTTCTTCTGTTTTTTCATGATGTTCTCCAGTCTTCATGCGGTTATATTTTCGTGGGAAACGCATGAATACGAGTATACTTTATACCATATTCCTTGATTTGGCAAGCCCCTTCTCCCCTGCTATTTGTGGATTTGCACAAAAAGAACAGGCGTTTGCCCGCGATTCGGGCAAACTTATCCTTGACATTTTGCGCGGGCGCGGTATCCTTTTTCTGTATTTGCCGCTGTTTCGGAAGGTGCCGGAACCCGATGCGGAAGGAGCGTTTCTATGGAAATTTGCAAAAAAATCACCGGGCTTGCGTGCGGGGAAGGGTATACGCTGGTACATACCGACGGCGCCGATCTCAAGATCGTGTTCGTGACCGACGAGATCGTGCGCGTGCGGGCCGCTTTCGACCGGGCGCTGCGGGAGGAGTCCTACGTCCTCATGACCACCGCATGGGAGGACCGGCTCGATTTTCTGTTTGAGGGCCGGCGCACGCGGCTTGAACCCGTGGCGCCGAAGATCACCGAGGGGGACAGGACCCTTGTTTTTGAGAGTGGGGCCCTGCGCCTGGAACTGGATCGGGATCCTTTGTGCCTGCGCCTCTATGACCGGGAGGGCGCGGAGCTCTATGCTACCCTCGCGGGGGCGTCCTTCACGCGGGATTCGAACCGCCGCGTCATCTCCTGCAGCCGTATGGAGGAGGACGACTGCTTCTACGGTTTCGGCGAGAAGACGGGCCCGCTCAACAAAAACAACGCCTTCCTGCGCGAGCGGGCCACCGACGCCATGGGCTACGACGCCGAGACGGCGGACACGCTCTACAAGCATATCCCCTTCTACATCCGCCTCAGCCGCAGGACGAAAAAGGCCGTGGGCGTATTTTATCACAACTTCCATGAGTCTGTGTTCAACATGGGCCGGGAGAAGTCCAACTACCGGCCCCGCTATTCCTACTGGCAGGCAGACGGCGGGGATATCGACCTCTTCCTCCTGGGCGGCGGCGCCATATCGCGCGTGGTGGACAACTACACCCTCCTCACGGGCAGGCCCGCGCTTTTGCCCAAGCGGGCGCTGGGGTATCAGGGGTCCAGCATGTACTATGCGGAGCTGGAGCGGGACAGCGACGACGCCGTTCTCGACTTCATCGACACCGCCCGGGAGGAGGGCTTCCCCATCGACGGCTTCCACCTCTCCTCCGGCTATACAAGCCAGGAGGGCAGGCGCTGCGTCTTCACCTGGAACCACGATCGCTTCAAGGATCCCCGGGCCTTCTTTGCCGCTATGAATGATCGGGACGCCCAGTGCGTGCCGAACGTCAAGCCCGGTGTCCTCCTGTGCCATCCCCGGTTTGACGAGTTTCGGCAGAAGGGCGTCTTCATCCGTGACAGCAAAGACTCCGCAGCCTGCGCCGTCGGGCCCTGGTGGGGCGGCAGCGGGGCCTTCTGGGACTTTACAAGCTCCGTCGCCCGCAGAGTGTGGAAGGACTGTCTCACCGCGAGCGTTATCGGCCTGGGCGCCGATTCCGTTTGGAACGACAATTGCGAGTACGACAGTCTCCTCGATCAGGACGCGCGGTGTGACTTTGACGGCAGGGGCGGCACCCTTGCGGAGCTGAAGCCCCTCATGAGCACTCTCATGTGCAAACTCGCGGCGGAGGCCGTGGAGGAGCATGATCCGGACGCAAGGCCCTATGTGGTCTGCCGCAGCGGCAGCGCAGGTATCCAACAGTACGCCCAGACCTGGTGCGGCGACAACTGCACGAGCTGGAAGACCCTGCGCTGGAATATCCCCACCATCACGGGCATGGGCCTCTCCGGGCAGCCGAACGAGGGAGCCGACGTCGGCGGCTTTGCGGGACCTGCGCCGGAGGAGGAGCTCTTCGTACGCTGGGTGCAGAACGGCATCTTCCAGCCCCGCTTCTCCATACACTCCGCCTCCTCCGACAACACCGTGACCGAGCCCTGGATGTATCGGGGCTCCACGGACCTGATCCGGGATGCGATCTGCCTGCGCTATCGTCTGGCCCCGCTGCTCTATTCTCTGGAATACGAGGCAAGCCGGACCGGCGCGCCTGTCATGCGCCCGCTGGTGTACGAGTTTCAGAAGGACGCGCGGGTCTATGACGAGAGCTTTGCCTTTCTCTTTGGGCGGGATCTTCTGGTTGCAAACGTCCTTGACGCGGGCGCGAAAACGTGGAAGGTCTATCTCCCCGCTGGCTGCACCTGGTACGACCGGAACGACAGCTTCCGCGCCTACGAGGGCGGACAGACGGTCGAAGTGCCGGTTGACCTCTCCACCATCCCCATGTTCCTGCGGTCAGGGGCGATCCTCCCCCTGGCGGGCAATCAGCCCATGCGTATGCGGGCGTGCGTGACGGATCTGCGCCTGATCCTCGCCCCCGACGGGGAGGAGCATCGCTTCACCCTCTATGACGACGACGGCATAACAAACAATTATCGCCGCGGCGTCTTCCGTAAAACGGAGATCACCATGCGCGGCGGGAGCGTCGTGACCGTGGAGTTCAAGGCCGCGGGCGCTTACGCCGATTTTGTCGAAACCGTCACCGTGGAAATGCTCCGCCGGGACCGCAGCCCCTTTTGGGTGCAGCTCGGGGATCGGAGACTCCCTCGCTTTCTGAACCGCCGCCGCTTTGAGGCGGCCGGCGAGGGCTGGTACTACAGCCAGACCAGGCGCGCGGTGGAGATCAAATATCCGAACCCGGGGCGGGACACCACCCTCACGGTCAGCTTCGAGAATTATGACCTCATAGGCATGTGAGAAACTGTAAAAAGAGATTGACATGCCTTATGTCTGTTCGGTACAATATGGAAAGAAACCGCTTAAAAATATTATATAAGTGGAGCGTGACAGTATGAAATTGACCAACGAAACCCTGCAGGACAAGGCCTTCTGGGAAGCGCGCGGCTATCGCCTGCCCAACTATGACCGCGCGGCCATGGTCGCGAAGACCACCGCTGCTCCCACCTGGCTGCACTTCGGCGCGGGCAACATCTTCAAGGCCTTTCAGGCCG
>CAMHEN010000115.1 GCA_946184165.1 uncultured Clostridia bacterium
CGGTGCGGATCATCAGGTAGCCGCGGGCGACGAAGTCGTTGTTGCAGACGAGGTCGGCAGCGGAGCCGATCTCGGGCAGGTCTTCGTGGGACTCACCGGCGATGCAGATGATGTCGGGGCGACGCTCTTTGATCTGACGGAAGGCCTCGGTGGTGCCGGGGACAGCCTGGTTGACGATAATAGCCTTCATCTTGGGGTCGTCAGACATGTTGACGATGGTCTGGATGGTGGTCTCGAGCTCTTCAGTGAAGTTGTCGGGGTAAATGGCCAGCTTGACCATATCCTCGCCATACATCTCCTGGAACTTCTCGGCGCCGCGGCGGTCATCCTCAGACTGGGAGACGGAACCGGTGATGATGCCGATGTGCACGTCGTCATTGTCCGCGAAAGCGGTCTGAGACGCAAACAGGGCGAAAACCATGGTCAGCGCGAGCAGAAGGGCAAGAATCTTTTTCATGTTTTCCTCCTTTTATTTTTTGAAGCGCCCCTTCCGGACCACAGGCAGAAGGCCGCCCCCAGCCCTGCGGCGGGAAAAAGGCGGGGTCCCTGCATGCGGCGGGTCCGGGCACTCCTTTTCTTTGTTCCGGAAACACATGATCATTTCCGAAACGCTTTGACAGTATAGCATAATAAAGCGCGCTTTACAATAGAATTTTTACAAATTTATGTCTTCTTTTCTGTGCGTATTGCCAAAAACTGTGCCTTGAAAAAAATATTTTCGCGATTACAATGAATCCGGGGTGACAACATGAAGCTCAGGAAAACGATCTGCCGCATGCTGGAGATGTGTCCCGCGGCGTGGTACATATTCATATCCTCCGTCAAGCTCACGGCCTTTGTGCTGCTGTGCGCATTTTTCCTGCTTCTCTCCTGGCACGGCAGCATGGCTGAGGGCTATACCCAGTATATGACGGCCATGAGCCTCTATGAAATTGGCGAGTCGCTGCTTCTCATAGGGGTTTTATTCTCGGTTTTCATTGAGGACGCCTGCAGGTCGAGGCGGTAGAATTCCTCCCGGCTCATCAGGGCGTTGAGCACATCCAGCATGGCGTCGGAACTCATGCGCTCCGGCAGGCTGAGTTTTTTTAAGAGCGCGAGGCGCTTCGCTCTGCTCCCCTCTCTCCCGCTGAGACCCCGTGTATAGAGATCCGCCTTGGTGATCGGAGCGCTCCGCTCCCCCTCCGGACGATCATCGAAGGTGGCGCCCGCACGGTGAAGGGCCTCAAGCAGGATCTCGGGGCGCATGCCCTCCACGCCGAGCTTTCCCTCCTTCGAGGGGGCGGCCTTGCGTTTCTCCTTTCCCGGGACGTCGGGGATATAGGCATGCTTGATGAGCCTTGGATCAACACAGCCGCGTATGTGGTTTCGGATCAGGAAGCCCGCGGCGTCCGAATCCGTGAGGACAATAAGTCCCCGTGTCTCCGCAAGTGTCTTGAGGAGGGCGCGCCTGGCTTTGTCGTTGAAAATGCCGAAGCCGGAGGTCTCCAGGATAACAGCGTCCACCACCTGGCTGAGGGTGTTTTTATCGTAGCGCCCCTCGACCACAATGACCTCTTTAATTCTCTGCATGCGTCTCCCCCGCCGCGATGCGAAGCACCGCTTCCTTCAGAAGCTCCCGCTCGTCCGCGCCGCTGCTCTTCATACGATACTCCATGTCGGTACAGAGCTCCACGGCCCGCCTCAGCTGGGGCAGCGTGTAGCCCTTCGCCGCTGTGAGGAGCTTTGCGGCAATAAAGTCATACTTGATGGCAAAGACCTCTGTCACATATTTCGCCCCGAGTCCCTTTTCCAGCGCGAGCCGCGCGGCATAGAGCTGGCGCATCTGTCTTCCCAGCACCGCGATGATCATAATGGGCTCGTTGTTCTTATCCGCCAGAAGCTCCGAGAGCACAAAGAGGGCGGAGTTTGTTTTTTTCTGGGCGATGAGCTCTGTCATCTCAAACACATCCGCCTCCGGGAGATGGTCGGCAACGGCCTCGACATCGGCCGCGGTGACCTTGTCTCCTTTGGCGTAAGCCGCGATCTTTTCGATCTCCGGGATGAGTCTGCTCATGAGGCTGCCGCTGATAAAGACGAGGCGCTGTGCCGCCGCAAGCTCGACTCCCTTCCCCGCCGCCGCAAAGCGGCGCACGATCCAGTCGGTGAGCATGCCCTGGGACTGCTGGGTGACTATGAGCTCCCGCCCCTCGCTTCGCAGCGCCTTGATTGTGCGGAGGCGGCCGTCCGGCTCAAACAGGGCGTTCTGGACGAAGGCCACCGTGCAGTAGTCGGGGATGTCGGAGATGAGCTTCACAAACTCGTCCGCGTCCGGGAGTTTTCCGAGATCGATGTCCCGCAGCTCGATGAAGGTCCGCTCTGTCAGAAAGGGCATGGCGTCCAGCGCTTCCCGCAGACGTTGAAGGTCAAGTCCCGGCCCGTCCATCCGTTTATAACTGAAGCTGTCCTCCCCTTCCGGGAGGCATCTTTTCTTGAGCTGGACGAGATACTGCTCGCGCAGATAGTCCTCCGGTCCCCAGAGGAAATAGAGCCGCTCCGGCCCCCGCTCCTTGAGGGTGCGAAGCTCGGCAGCATAATTGAATTGTCCTTCCCTGACGTTTTTTTTAGCCATGATTCTTCTCCAAAGCTATTTCGATAGTGCCTTCCTCGTCTGTTCTCCGTACCGTATATCCATACTCCGCGAGCCGGGAAAGCGTCTCCGGCGTCGGATGACCGTAGCTGTTGTAGCCGACGCTGATCAGAGCGGTACTGCCGCCAGCCTCCCGCAGCAGTTCCTCAGACGCCGCGTTTTTGGAGCCGTGGTGCCCCGCGATCAGAAACTCCGTGCCGCTGAGATCCGCACGGTCCGCGACGGCGCGCTCCTGCTTCAGGGTTGCGTCTCCCGTCACGAGAAGGTCCGTGTCCCCGACAGAAGCCCGCGCCATCAGGCTGTGCATATCGTCCTTCCCGCCGGGCGGCACATCAAAGAGACTGAGCGCGATCCGGCCGCAGTCCGCGCGGGTATCGCTGTCGATTTCCATGAGTTCTGTCCCATGCCGCGCGGCACAGGCGAGGATGGTATCACAGATCTCCGAGACCTCCTCCCCCTGTGCGGGAAGGATCAGTGTTTTCACGGGCACCATCTCCATGAGCCGCACCACCCCGTCCGCGTGATCCTCGTGCAGGTGGGTCAGGATCAGAAGCCCGATATCCCTTCTGCCGCACGCAATCAGGTATCGTCCCGCAAGTTCGCCTGCATCGTCGAGATTGGAGGTGTTGCCGCAGTCGATGACGACGGTGTCCTCCCCCGCCATGACCGCGACGCATTGCCCCTGGCCCACGTCCAGCACGCTGAACCAGTCTCTCTCCCGGTAGCTGCGTTCGTTATATGAGATGACCGCCGCAAGGAGGGCGAGAGAGACACAGCCCGGCAGCAGGACGCGCAGCACCCGCCTGCCCCGCAGGAGAAATCCCGGAAGCAGCAGCGCATAACTCGCGGCC
Source organism: uncultured Clostridia bacterium (assembly GCA_946184165.1). Taxonomy (GTDB): domain Bacteria; phylum Bacillota; class Clostridia; order Oscillospirales; family Oscillospiraceae; genus Limivicinus. Next base: position 3,478 of record CAMHEN010000115.1, read on the forward strand.
ATCCAGAGCAGCGCCCCGTGCGTCTCCATGTACAAAACAGCATAGGGATGAGACGCGATGACGCCGGCGCAGAAAAGGATATAGCGCACGAGCAGCGTGCAGATCCAGACTGCGGCAGTTCCGAGCAGCGGGACACAGGACAGCAGACACGCCGCCCAGGCCAGGCAGAAGCAAAAACTCACCGCCCAGAGACAGAGGAGATTGGAAAAAACCGCCAGGAGCGGCACATAGGAAAAATGCAGCGCCGTGAGCGGGACCGTGAAGACCATGACGCTCAGGGAGCTTGCGATCACATCCGGGACGTAGGCGGCCGCGCCGTGCCGCAGTTTCTCCGGCAGAGGCTTTAATAACCAGGCGCGAATGCTTTGAGCGAAACAGAGGATACCAGCCATGGCCGCGAAGCTGAGCTGGAGACTCACGCTCCCGGCGGCGAAGGGGCAGGCAGCCAGGATCAGGGCGAGCACCGCCGAGAGTGAAGTGACGGGGTCGTTTTCCCGCCGCACGATCGGTGCGAGAAGCAGCAGCGTCTGCATGAAAGCTGCCCTCAATGCGGATTTGCCGCAGCCCGTGACCAGCACGAAGCACCAGATCAGCACAATGCTGAAGAGCGCGCCGCGCCTGCCGTTTCCGAACAGCAGCAGAAGAAAGCCCACAAGAAACGAGATGTGCAGCCCGGACACCGCCGCCACATGCATGAGACCGGCGCGGCTCATGGTAACATAGAGGGCGTCGTCCTCATAAAACTCCTGCTTGTCACCGAGCATCAGGGCTTTGAGAAAGGCTCTGCTCTCCGCAGGGAAAATCTTATCGACCCGATCGCACAGCAGGCGGTGGAGGCGGATCGGGATGCTCCCGGGAGTAAAGGAATATTTTCCGAAGGACTCATCACCCTTGATGCTCATTTTCCAGTAATAGCCATTGATGAGATAGTTGTCATAGGGTTTGCCGAAAATGGTGTCCGCCGTGCTGATCTTTGCCGTAAAGCGGATGCGCTGCCCGGGCTCTGCGTCAGCGAAAACTTTCCTGTTGTCATAGACGATGGCCTTGAAGCGCGGCATATCCGGCATATCGGTCCGCACGCGAAGACGGCAGTATCCCGCATAGTCGTCCGGGTACTCGAGCACGACGCCCGTGATCTCCCGCGTTTCGCCCGCGAACATGCGCGCCCTGTCGATCGTCAGTCGGGAGAAGGCCGCATACTCCAAAAGTCCGACCGCGAAAAACAGCAGCGCGATCACCGCCGGGCGCAGCCACCTTCTGCGCAGCAGAGCCAGAGCGGTCCCGAACAGCGCGGACAGCGCCGCGAGCCCGATCAGCCGCTCAGAGGGCAGGATGAAGTTTGCAAGGAATACAGCGGCGGAAAAAGCCAGCGCCGCCGCGGCGAGCTTTCTCATGCGTGACACCCTGTAAAACGGGGCCGGTAGTGTCTACCGGCCCCGCCGTAATCTTGATAAACCCAGGTAACTATTCAGTCCAGCCTGTGAAATGAGGCAAAAACGTCCGTTTCGCGTCATTGCGAACCAGTGACCGATGTCACTGGTGTGGCAATCCGTACTGCTTCGACAGCAGCAAAAGTTAAAACCTGTACAAAGAAGAGACGGATTCCCACGCCAGTGTCGCGACACTTGCTCGGAATGACGGGGGTAGACTGGATCGTTACAAACTCAGATCATCTTCTCGCCGAGACTGACGCCGCCGAGAAGATGGAAGTGCAGGTGCATGACGGTCTGGCCGCCGTCCTCGCCGCAGTTGTTGATGACGCGGTAGCCGTTATCGAGCCCCTCGGCCTTTGCGATTTTTGCGATAGCCTCAAAGCATTTGGCGACATAGACGGAATTCGTCTCGTCGATCTTGCGCGTGCAGCAGATGTGCTGCTTCGGCACGACAAGAATGTGGACGGGCGCCTGGGGGTTGATATCCCGGAAGGCATAGACGTACTCATCCTCATATACCTTCGTGCTGGGGATCTCCCCGGCGATGATTTTGCAGAAAAGGCAGTTATCCATGTTGTCTCCTCCTTAGAGTTTCTCGCTCACGAAGCTCTCCACCGCCGCGAGGGCGTCGCCGAGCTTGCTCACGTCATTGCCGCCGCCCATGGCGGAATCCGGCTTGCCGCCGCCCTTGCCGCCTGCGATGGCGGTGACGCTGCGGATGATGTCCCCGGCCTTGACGCCCTTTGCCACGGCGTCCTTGCCGCAGACGCACTGGAAGGTGATCTTGTCTCCGTTGACGCTTGCGACCACGGCCACGACCCTGCTGTTCTTATCGCGCAGTACATCGCCGAGCTGGCGCAGGGTATTGGCGTCGCAGCCCTCCTTCGCACAGGTTACGACGCAGAGGCCCTTCACGTCCTTGCCGTTACGGAGCATCTCATCGGCGCCGCCGGCGGATTCTTTCGCCTTGTACTGCTCGATGAGGCGCCTGGCCTCTCTGAGCTCATTTGCCTGCTGCTCCAGCTTCTGGGGCAGGTCGGCCGGGCTCGTCTTAAACATAGTGGCGAGGTTTGCAAGCTCCTCGATATCCCGGTTCAGGACCTTGATGGTCTCAAGGCCGGTGCTCGCCTCGATGCGGCGCACGCCGGAGGCCACGGAGCCCTCAGACAGGATGTGGAAAGCGCCGGCCTTCGCGGTGTTGTCAAGATGGGTGCCGCCGCAGAGCTCCACGCTCCAGCCGCCCATGTTCACGACGCGGACCACATCGCCGTACTTCTCGCCGAAGAGCGCGGTGGCGCCGGTCTTTCTGGCCTCGTCAACGGGCATCTCCTTCACGTCCACCGCATAGCCCGTGAGGATGGCGTCGTTGACGATGCGCTCGACCTCCTTGAGCTGCTCCGGCGTCACGGCGGAAAAATGGGTAAAGTCAAAGCGGAGGAAGTCCGGCTCTACAAGTGAACCGGCCTGGTGCACGTGATCGCCCAGGACCTCGCGCAGGGCCTTCTGCAGAAGGTGGGTCGCGCTGTGGGCGCGGCCGATGGCCTGGCGGCGCTTGGGGCAGTAGCTCGCCGTCACCGCATCGCCGACAGAAAAGGTGCCGGATTTGACCACGCCGTAGTGCATATATTTTCCGCCCTTGTTTTTCTGGACGTTATTCACCTCAAAGACACTGTCGCCTGCGACGATTCTGCCGTGGTCCGCGACCTGGCCGCCCATCTCCGCATAGAGGACGGTCTGATCGAGCACGATGATGCCCTCCGCACCGGCGCCCAGCTCCTGCTGCAGCTCATCCTCGGACACGAGAGCGAGGACCTTCGCATCGGTCTCGGTCTGATCGTAGCCCACAAACTTCGTATCGGGGATCTCCTTGCCGAATTCGATGCCGGCCCAGCCCAGGTCGCCCAGAGCCTCGCGCGCTTTTCTCGCGCGTACGCGCTGCTCCTCCATGAGGGCCTTGAAGCCCTCCTCGTCCACGCCCATGCCCTCGTCCTGGCACATCTCGATGGTGAGGTCGATGGGGAAGCCGTAGGTATCATAGAGTTTGAAGGCGTCGGCGCCGGAGAAAACAGTCTCTCCCTTTGCCTTATGGGCTTCGAGGAGCTCCCCGAAGATCTTCATGCCGGCGTCCAGGGTGCGGGCGAAGTTCTCCTCCTCGGTCCTGACGACGCGGGTGATATACGCCTGCTTTTCGCGAAGCTCCGGGTACTGGCACTCGTTTTCGTGGATAACGGTATCAATGACCTTGTAGAGGAAGGGTTCGTTCACGCCGAGGAGCTTGCCGTGGCGCGCGGCGCGGCGGAGAAGTCTGCGCAGGACATAGCCGCGCCCCTCGTTGGAGGGCAGGATCCCGTCGCAGATCATGAAGGTAGCGGAACGGATGTGGTCCGTGATGACGCGGAGCGACACGTCCTTCTTATGGCTCTGGCCGTAGAAGGCGCCGGTCAGTTCGCTCACCTTGTGGGTGATGTTCATGACCGTGTCCACATCGAAGAGGGAGTCGACCCCCTGGCACACGACCGCGAGGCGCTCAAGGCCCATGCCGGTATCGATGTTCTTCTGCTTGAGCTCGGTGTAGTTGTTGTTGCCGTCGTTGTCGAACTGGGAGAAGACGTTGTTCCAGACCTCCATGTAGCGGTCGCAGTCGCAGCCGACGGTGCAGTCGGGCTTGCCGCAGCCGTACTCGGGGCCGCGGTCATAGTAGACCTCGGAGCAGGGGCCGCAGGGACCCGCGCCGTGCTCCCAGAAGTTGTCCTCCTTGCCGAAGCGGAAGATCCGTTCGGGCGCGATGCCGATGTCCTTGTTCCAGATCTCGAAAGCCTCGTCGTCATCCTGGTAGATGGAGGGGTAGAGCCTGTCGGGGTCGATGCCGACCCAGTCGGGAGAGGTCAGGAATTCCCAGCACCAGGCGATGGCTTCCTTCTTGAAATAATCGCCGAAGGAGAAGTTGCCCAGCATCTCAAAGTAAGTGCCGTGACGGGCGGTCTTGCCGATATTCTCGATGTCGCCGGTGCGGATGCACTTCTGGCAGGTGCAGACGCGGCGGCGGGGCGGCTCCTGCTCGCCCTTGAAGTAGGGCTTCATGGGGGCCATGCCGGA
>CAMHEN010000116.1 GCA_946184165.1 uncultured Clostridia bacterium
AGACACCTCATCCGCCCCTTCGGGGCACCTTCCCCTCAAGGGGAAGACTTTTCTTTCCCTCCCTCAGGGGGAAGGCGGGATCAATACCGCCCCAGCAGGCCCTCATCGCTGTCAATGAGGGTGACCTCCACGACGCTGCCGTGGCACATGGCGGTCCCTGCCGCGGCGCTCTGGGAGCTCACGGTCTGGCGCGCGGAATCGGTGACGCTGCTGCGGGTGGTGAGATAGAGTCCGTAATAGGATAAGGTATCGCGGGCCTGCTCCAGACTCATGCCCGTGAGCTCGGGCATGGTCTCCAGGTCCGGGGAGATATCCGCGTCAAAGTAGAGTATGATCTCCGTATCCGCCGCGAGGGCCGTTCCGGCGGCAGGGAGCTGATTTGTGACGGTGCTGCCGCCGCCGATGGTGCGAAAGCGCAGGCCCGCCGCTTTGAGCTTCTCCGCGGCCTCCGGGAGATCGAGCCCCACGCAGGCGGGCATCACCGCGCCGCCCTCCGTCCCGAGGGCGGGCTCAATGCCGAGGTAGGGCAGGATATCCGCCATCATGGCCCCCACCACGGGGGCCGCCATCTGGCCGCCGCTGATGTAGATGCCGGATTTGTCCGAGGGCGTATCAAGAAACACGAGCAGCGCGATCTTCGGATCGTCCGCCGGGGCAAAGCCGATGAAGGACACGATATACTCCTTCTGGCCGGTGCGGGCCTCGAGACTCACCTTCTCGCTGGTGCCGGTCTTGCCGCCGATGCGGTAGCCGGGGACGGCGGCGTTGCGGCCGGTGCCGTCCGTGGGATCGCCCACCACCTGCTCCAGGATCTCCCGCACCTTTCGGCTGGTGCTCTCGCTGATGACGCGGCGCACGAGCTTCGGCTCGTGCTCATAGGTCACGGTGCCGTCCGGGGCGATGAGGCGCTGGGCGACGTAGGGCTCCATGAGCCTGCCGCCGTTGACGCAGGCGCTCACCGCGCACACGAGCTGCAGCGGCGTGATGGTGAAGGTCTGGCCGAAGGAGGCCGCCGCAAGCTGCGAGAGGTTTTTCTTTGCGCAGAAGGTGTTCCGGCTCCACCAGATGCTGCCGCTCTCACCGGAGAGGTCGATGCCCGTGCGGGCCGTGAGGCTCGCGTCCGGGTCCTCCGAGAGCTTCAGGAAGCCGAAGGCCTCGCAGTAATCGTAAAAGCGCTCCGCCCCCACCCGAAGGCCGATGTTCACAAAGGCCACGTTGCAGGAGTGCTGCACCGCCTGGGTGAGGGTCTGGCTCCCGTGGCCGCCGCTCTTCCAGCAGCGGATCGGGTTCGTGCGGCCCGTGACCTGGGTGCTGCCCCCGCAGTAGAAGGAATCGCCGGAGTTGACCTTCCCCTCCTCCAGGGCCATGGAGAGCGTGATGATCTTGAAGGTGGAGCCCGGCTCATAGGTATCCGAGAGGACCTTGTTGCGCCACTGTCTGGCCTGGGCCTCAGCGAGGAGGGCGGAGGCCTGCTCCTTCGTCGCGGCGCCGTCGATGACGGCCTGGGCGCTCTCGCTCACGGCGAGAAAATCGTTGGGGTCGTAATCCCCCAGGGACGCCATGGCGAGGATGCCGCCGGTGTTCACGTCCATGGCGATGGCCCCGGCGCCGTTGAGCACATCGAAATCCTGCACCGCCTGGCGCAGGTGTTTTTCCACATAATACTGGATCGTCGCGTCGAGGGTCGTGACGAGACTGCTGCCGTCGTCGCCGGGCCGGTACTCCTCATAGCGGCGCAGGAGCATCTCTCCCCCGTAGGCGTTGGTGGCGCGAAGGCTTTTCCCGGCGGTGCCGGAGAGGGCCTTGTCATAGCGGGCCTCGATCCCCTCGAGCCCGTAATTGTCCGTCCCGACGAAGCCCAGGAGATGACAGGCGAGTCTGCCGTTCGGGTAATAGCGCTTGCTGTCCGTCTCCAGGCGCACGCCGCTGATGTTGTTTTCCGCCTTGAAGGCGCGGATCTCGGCCGCCTTGTCCGCCTCGATCTTGCGGGCGACGGTGACGTACCAGCTCCCCTTCCGTCCGGATTTTTCATAGACGTCCTCATAGTCGAGATCCAGGATCTCCGAAAGGCCGCGGGCGATGAGTTCGCGGTCCTCCCCGTTTGTCTCGATCTCGGCGGGGCTCAGATAGACATTGTCCACCGAGGCGCTGATGGCGAGGATGTTCCCGCTGCGGTCATAGATCGTGCCGCGGGAGGCGGTGCCGGGGGCCTCGCGCAATTGCTGGGAGATGGCGAGATTCTCATAGAAGCTGTGGTCGGTGATCTGAATGTGATACAGCCGCGCCAGCAGCACCGCTGCCGCGCCCACGCCGAAAATCGCCGCGAGCACCGCGCCGCGCCGCAGCATCTGTCTCGTCACCGGCGCGCCGGGCTTTGTTGCGTTGGTCATATGCTGCGCCTCCGAAGCTAAAGCGTTTATACAGCTTATTCGGCGGCTCAATTATTTATCCCAAGATCATGCTGTGCAGCGGTGAGGGTCGGCTCCCCTGCCGTAGGGGCCGATGCCCTCATCGGCCCGTAGCTTTACGTCTTGCTCCATGTCCCGGGTCGATCTGGGGATCGACCCCTACGGCGGAAGGCCGATCTCACGCGAGGCCATGACTGAGGGGTCCGGCTCCCCCGCAAACCCTCCGGCCTTCGGCCACCTCCCCTTTCAGGGGAGGCATAGCTTTATCCCAGATATTCTATTTCGATGATCTGTCCGGGTTCCGGGTGCCGCATGCCGAGCTCCTGCACCGCGCGGCGCTCGAGCTCCTCAAGGCTAAGGGTCTTCCCCGTCCGGATCTCCAGAAGGGCGCGCTCGTTCTCCGCCCCGGCGATGGCCGCGTGCAGGGAGGCGTTCTCCCTCTCCGCGGCGAAAAGGCGGATCTGGCAGAAGAGCGTCAGCACGAGCAGAATCGCGGAAAAGCCGAGGCACACCGCGCGAAACAGGATCGCGGCGAGCCGCTCCCCTCTTTTCATACGCGCTCTGCCACCCGGAGCTTGGCGCTGCGGGCGCGGGGATTGCGCTCGATCTCTTCCGCTGTGGGGAGGATGGGCTTTCGCGTGACGGAGCGCAGGGTCTGTACAAAGCCGCAGGTGCACACCGGGGCCTCCCGCGGGCAGGTGCAGCCCCGCTCTCTGGCCTGGATGCCGGACTTCACGATCCGGTCCTCCAGGGAGTGGAAGCTGATGACGCAGAGTCTGCCGCCCTTGTTCAGCCTGTCCGGCGCCGTCTCCAGCATGGAGGCGATGGCGCCGAGCTCATCGTTCACCGCGATGCGGATGGCCTGGAAGCTGCGCTTGGCCGGGTGCTGTTTTTCCCGCAGCGCCGCCGCGGGCATGGCGGAGCGGATGATGTCCGTGAGCTCCTGGGTGGTCTCGATGGGCTTATTTGCGCGCGCCTTCAGAATGGCGGCCGTGATGCGCCGGGCATAGCGCTCCTCCCCGTAATCCCAGAGGATGCGGTTGAGGCGGTTTTCATCCCAGGCGTTCACGACCTCCCAGGCCGTGAGCCTGTCCCCCCGGTCCATGCGCATGTCGAGCGGCGCCTCGGCCATATAGGAAAAGCCGCGCTCCGCCTCGTCCAGCTGCGGGGAGGAGACGCCCAGATCAAAGAGCATCCCGTCCGCCCCCGCGACGCCGAGATCGTCCAGGATCGCGGCGGCGTCGGAGAAGTTCCCGTGCACCAGCGTCACTTTCTCCCCAAATGGCGCAAGACGCCTTCCGGCCCTCTCAATGGCCGTCTCGTCTCTGTCGATGCAGATAAGGCGCCCTGTGGAGAGCCGGGAGGCGATCTCATAAGAATGTCCGCCCATGCCGAGCGTCCCATCGAGATAGATCCCGTCAGGCTTGATTTGCAGGTTTTCTATACACTCGTCCAGCAGGACGGAGACATGTCCCGACACCTGCTTTTCGCTTTCCATCGTCAAAACTCCAGTTCTTCCATGACCGCCGCGATATTCTCCGGGGTCGTCTCCAGTTCGTAGACCGCGCGCCAGGCATCGCTGTCCCACAGCTCGGCGTGGTTGTTGCAGCCCACGATCGTCACGCTTTTGGTGAAACCCGCGTACTCCCGCAGGTTCTGGGGGATGAGGGCGCGGCCCTGCGCGTCCAGCTCGCACCGGGCGGCATGGGCAAAGAGTGGGCGCATTCTGCGCTGCTTGACATAGGGCATGGCGTTCACGCGCTCGCTGAGCGTATTCCAGCTCTCGCTGCTGTAGGCGCAGAGGCAGCGATCCATCGAGATCGTGACAAAAAAGACCTCGCCCAGCTCATCCCTGAGCTTGGCAGGCATAAACAAACGCCCCTTGCTGTCAAGAGCGTGCTGGTATTCCCCTGTCATTGCCGTGCGCCCCCTTATCGTGGGATTCTAATCCATTTAACCCCACTTTCAACCACCGTGATTTTATTATATGTGGGTAAACTGGAAAAAGCAAGAGAAACTTTTTGTTATATTTTGACTTTTTATTGCGCCTTTTTACGCAAAAAAGTTCCCACCCAAGCACTTGCGTCCCGGGTGGGAAATGAGGCAATATATTGTGTTGCGGGGGGAGATTGTTATCCCTCGTCCCTGTCGATGCGCTGGATCTTGGAGGAGAGAGGATCGGGCTTCCCCTGGGGAGGGGGATTCTGCGGCTGGCGCTGGGGCTGCTGCCGCTGCTGGACAGGCTGCTGCCGGGTCTGGGCCTGGCGGGCCTGCTGCGGCTGGGCCTGGCGGGCCTGCTGCGGCTGCGCCTGGGGCGCGGGGGCCTGCTGCTGGGCGATGCCGCCGCCGAGCGCCTGGAAGGATTCATGCGCACTGCGGATCGTGTTGAGCGCGGCCGACATGCTCTGCTCCGTCTGGCGCATCAGATCGTCCACATACTCCGAGGCGACGCGGCGCAGCTCTTTGGATTTGTTCTCCGCGGAGGCGATCATCTCGCTGCTTCTCGCGCGGGCGACGCGCACGACCTCCTGCTCCTCGATCATGAGGTGGGCCTGCTCCTCGGCATTTTTGCGCAGAGCCTCGGCCTCGCGCTTGGCGTTGCCGATAAACTCGTCCCTTGCCGCGACAAGACGCTGGGCCTCGGCGATGGCGGTGGGGAGATTGGCCTTGATCTCGTTGATGATCTCGATCGCCTTTTCTCTCTCTATGATGCACTTGTCGTTGCCGAGCGGAACGCTCCAAGCCTCGGTCACCATCCCGTACAGGACGTCCAGCATTTCGATAATATCGTTGTTGGCCATGGGCTCACCCTCTCTCTGATTTCGCTTTGGATTCGATGAAGGCGATGATCTCCTCCGGCACGAGGCCGCTGAGCTCAGCGCCGTAGTGGGCCATCTCCCTGACGATGGAAGAGCTGAGGAAGGTATAGCGCTGATCCGCCGTCAGAAACATGGTCTCAAGCGCGGGGTTGATGCGTTTGTTGATGAGGTCCATCTGGAACTCATAGTCAAAATCGGAGGCGGCGCGCAGCCCCTTGACGAGCACGGCGCCCTCATACCGTCTGGCGAATTCGGCAAGCAGGCCTTCGTTGACCTCCACGCTCACGTTCGGATAGGGCGCCACGACCTTTTTCAGCATCTCCACCTTCTCCTCCACCGTGAACATGGGGGAGGTTTTGGTGGCGTTGGCCGCGACGCACACGACCACGCGGTCAAAGATTTGAGAGGCGCGCTCGATAATATTCAGGTGCCCGAGCGTGACCGGGTCAAAGCTGCCGGGGCAGATCGCGGTTTTCATCAATGGCTCTCCTTGCTGTAAAGACCGAGCTTGACCCTGCCGTAACAGTACTCCCTGCGCTTAAAATAGGGCGGGCGCATATCCGGCAGTTCCTTCTCCCGTCTTGCTTCACACAGTATTATACCACCATCCGACAGGATGTCAATTGAATTGATTTTTTCGAGGACCGGGGCGTAGAGCTCCGCGTCATAGGGCGGGTCGACGAAGATGACGTCGAACTGCCCGCAGCGGTCGAGATACGAGAGGGCATCCTGCTGCAGGACCGGGGCCGTAAAGCCGCAGGCCTTGAGATTCTCCCGGATGATTTTGACGGCGTCACGGCTCCGGTCGATGAACACCGCCTCCTTCGCCCCGCGGCTCAGGCACTCGATGCCGAGCTGGCCGGTGCCCGCGAAGAGATCCAGCACCCGCCTGCCCTCGATATCAAACTGCAGGATGTTGAAGACCGACTCCTTGACGTTGTCGGTGGTGGGGCGGATATCCATGCCCTCGGGCGTTTTCAGCTTTCTCCCTCTGGCGGAACCTGTGATGACGCGCATGCTGGTTTCTCCTCATGAAAATAATCATAGACGGCCTTGGCGGTGTTTTTCGGCACGACGAGCGCGAGCTGTTCAAAACTCGCCTCCCGGATGGCCTTGAGGGACTGGAAGCTCCTGATAAGATCGCCGCGCCGTTTGGCCCCGATGCCGGGGATCTGATCCAGCCGGGAGGCAAGTCCCTCGCTGCGAAGCGAGCGCTGGTACTCGATGGCGAAGCGGTGGGTCTCCTCCTGGATGGAGCCGACCAGGGCGAAGACCGCCTGGTTCTGTTTGATGCCGATCTCCCGCCCGTCGGAGCGGATGAGGGCGCGGGTGCGGTGGCGGTCGTCCTTGACCATGCCGAAGACCGGCACCGAGAGGCCGAGATCCGCGAGGGCCTTCTCCGCCGTCGCGGCGTGCACGTCCCCGCCGTCGATGAGCAGCAGATCCGGGCAGTCGGCAAACTTCTCGTCCCTGTCGACATAATGCCGGAAGCGGCGGCTCACGGCCTGGTACATGCTGAAATAGTCGTCCGGGTTTTCAAGGTCCCGGATGCGGAACTTCCGGTAATCCCGCTTGAGGGGCTTCCCGTCCACATGGACGGTCATGGCGGCGACGATGCCGGTGGCGCCCAGGTTCGAGATATCAAAGGCCTCGATCCGATGGGGGAAGCTCTCCAGCTCCAGCGCCTTCTGGAGCCATTCGAGGGTCTTGCTGCGGCGCTGCTCCTGGGTGGTGCGGCGCTGGATCTCCTCCCGGGCGTTGAGGGCGGCGCTCTCGATAAGGCGCATGCGCTCTCCCCGCTTCGGCGTCTCGATATAGATGCGCCGGCCGGAGATCTGACTGAGGAGCTCCTCCAGATCCGCGGCATCCTCGATCTCCAGGGGCAGGAGGATGGACTTGGGCCAGCCGCCCCGGTGGGCGGTATAGTACTGGCGCACGAGGCCGGAGAGGGCCTCCGCGTCCTCCTCCAGCGGCTCCTCCATCATCTCCGTGTCCTTGCCGACGAGATTGCCGTCCACAAAGTGGAGGACGGTAAAGCAGGTCCTCGCGCCCCGGCAGAAGCCCACGGCGTCGGTGTCGGCAAAGGCGGTGGCGATCACCCTCTGTTTATTGGCGAGGCCCTCCACGGCGCGGAGCCTGTCGCGCAGCTCCGCCGCCCGCTCGAAGCGCAGGGCCGAAGCCTCCTCCTCCATCCGGGCCCGGAGATCCTCGATAAGCTCCCCGCTCTTCCCGTCGAGGATGAGGGAGACCTGCATCATGCGGCGGCGGTAGTCCTCCGCGTCCTGGTCCTTCAGACACCAGCCCGCGCAGGTGCCCATGTGGTAGTTGAGGCAGGGCCGCTCCTTCCCGATATCGCGGGGGAATTTCCGCGTGCAGTCCGGCAGGAGCAGGGCCTTCGAGACCGTGGCGATGATGTCGCGGGTCTGGCTCCTGCCGCCGAAAGGGCCAAAGTAGCGCGCCCCGTCCTTCCCCGCGCGGCTCTCGATGGTGAGGGCGGGGTACTCCTCCCGCATGTCGAGACGGATGAAGGGATAGCCCTTGTCGTCCTTGAGGAGGATGTTGTAGTGGGGCTTGTGCCGCTTGATGAGGGAGTTTTCCAGCACGAGGGCTTCAAACTCGCTGCCCGCGACGATGACGTTGAAGTCCCGCACCTTCTCCACCATGGCGGCCACCTTGGGCA
>CAMHEN010000117.1 GCA_946184165.1 uncultured Clostridia bacterium
TTCATGCCGGTCCAGAGGGAGATGGACATGCCGAGCACCGTGGAGAGCATGGCGGCGAGCTTGCCGATTTTGGAGTCCATGTGCTTCATGTACCAGAGACCCATCACCGAGTACAAGGCCCAGACCGGCGCGCCGTTCAAGAGGGATACCATGGTGATGGATTCCACCGGGTTCAGGCCTTCCTGCACATAGCCCACCAGATCGCCCGGCGCGTACATGAGCGCAACGCCCGTGCCCGCCACAAACACGCCCGCGATCCAGAGTCCGAGAGGCCAGGGCGCTTCGGGGCTCGAACTCATGAGCTCGATGCGCCGGCCCTTTTCATCCCGGCTTTTGCAGGCAAAGAAGAGCACCAGGCACAGCACGATGCATAGCACCGTCGTCACCGCGCCGACAATGTAAACGAATGTGTTGAATGTATCCATAATAAAACCTCCTGTCATACGGTGGTTGGTATAGCATAACTGACTGGGGGACCCAAGGTTCATTCTGCCGCAGTCTGCGCGCGGCGGGCCGCATTCTTCTTCCGCATCCGCGTATAGACTGTAAGCGAGACCAGAAACACAAGCACCTCGGCTGCGACGGAACCGAGAAACACAGGGGAGCGCATATCGCTCGCGCTCTCGCCCATGACGGTATAGGGGATCATTACCGGCACCAGCCCGAGCACCGAGCCCAGAAGATAGCGCACGAAGGAAAAGCGCGCCGCGCCCATGTAGAGATTCGCCGCCCATACGGGCACCATCGCCGTGCGCATCAGCGCCGCCAGCGCGACGCTCCCGCCGTCCTCGCTGCAGTCAAACTCGCGCAGCTTGGGATATCTGCGGTGCAGCGCATCGATCACGGGGGTGCCCCAGGCCCGCCCCAGAAAGTAGAAGGGCGTGACCATGATGACGATGCCGAGGGTGTTCAGAAGCAGCGCGGCAGGAAGAGAAAACAGGATCCCATCCGCTGCGTAGAGGACGCCGGAGTGCATGATTACGTCCACGCTCTTGAGCAGGAAAATCCCCACCATCATGAGCGCGGAGAGCAGGGGCTGCTCCGGCCGATAGTTTGCGAGTTCCTTCGCCGAGAGGGCGCCCCGGTGCCGCACAAACAAAAAGGCCACCGCACCCCAGGCTGCCAGCAGACACAGCAGCCAGAGGAGCTTTTGCTTTTTTCCAAAGGAAAAGAATTTCATAAGACCACCGAAGTATGAGGCAGAGCTCCGCACTCGCAGGAGAGCGCGGGCAAATCTACTATACTACAGAATTGCCGCGGAGAAAAGCCCGTTTTTTGACTTGCTCCACGGCCTGCGGCAAAAGATTTGCTTGTCACGCTCCTGTTTTGGTATTATACTGTTCTACTGTGAAAGTGCAATTCCCGCGCCCCGGCGGCGCACAAGAGAAGGAGGCGGCAGCGTGAGCAAGCCTGTCATCATCACCTGCGACAGCACGGCGGACCTCTCCCCCGAACTGCTGGCAGAATATCAGATTCAAACGATCCCGCTGACGGTGGTGCTCGGCGACAAGAGCTATCTTGACGGCCGGGACTTTACCACCGAATTCATGTACAAGTGCTACCACGAGCAGGGGCTCCTGCCCAAGACGGCGGCGCCCAGTGTGCAGAGCTTTCTGGATTTCTTTTCGACCTTCACGCAGACGGGGTATGAAATCGTACACCTGGACATCAGCGCGGAGCTCTCCAACTCCTTCAACGCGGCGCGTCTGGCCGCCGAAGAGCTAGAGGGCGTCCATGTGGTCGACAGCCGTATGCTCTCCACCGGGATCGGGCTGCTCGCCATCGAGGGCGCGGAGTGCCGCGACCGGGGGATGGGCGCCGCGGAGATCGCCGGCCATCTCGAGGCGCTGCGCGAAAAGGTGTCCGTCAGCTTCGTGCTGGACACGCTGGAGTTCATGTGGAAGGGCGGCCGCTGCACGGGCGTGACGGCATTCGGCGCAAATCTGCTGAAGATCAAGCCGGCGCTGGAGATGCGGGGCGGGAAGCTGGAGATCTACAAAAAATACCGCGGCAGCATGGCCGCGGTGTACAGGCAATATATCACAGAAAGACTCAGCGGGCGGGCGGTCCGCCCTGCGCACGTCTTCCTCACGGAGTCCGGCGAGATCGCACCGGAGACATTGCGGGAGCTGACGGAGCTCATTCAAAGCCTCTCCGGCTGCACGCGGGTGCACCACACCACCGCCGGGGCGACGATATCCTCTCACTGCGGCCCCGGCTGCCTCGGCGTGCTGTTTCTGGAAGAATAATACGCGGATCCCCGGGCATATTTGCCCGGGGGTTATGCTTTTACTCCCGGCGGAGCTGGTCCGCCTTGTCGAGGATGAACTGGCGCAGCCAGTCGCCCGCCTCCTCGTTCTGCAGGGCAAAGTCGATAATGGACTCGAGATAGCCCTTGAGATTTCCGGTGTCGTAGCGCTTGCCCTCAAAATCCACGGCGCACATCTTCTCCCTGCGGCAGAGCACGCGCATGCCGTCGGTAAGCTGAATCTCGTTGTTGCGGCCGGGGGAGGTCTTCTCCAGAATGTCGAAGATTGCCGGGGTCAGCACGTAGCGGCCCATGATGGCATAGTCCGAAAGCTTTTCGTAAATGGAGGGCTTCTCGTTCATATCGCTGATGCGGTAGACGTTTTCGCCCAGCTTCTCCTCCAGCTTCACGGAGGAGTATTTGCAGATCTCCTCGCTCGAAAACTCCCGCACGGCGATGGCGCTGCAGTTGTTCTGCTCCGCAGCGTCCACGAG
Source organism: uncultured Clostridia bacterium (assembly GCA_946184165.1). Lineage (GTDB taxonomy): Bacteria > Bacillota > Clostridia > Oscillospirales > Oscillospiraceae > Limivicinus. Next base: position 2,743 of record CAMHEN010000117.1, read on the forward strand.
CTGCTTGAGCACCGGCGTCTCGCTGAGCATGATATCGTCTCCCAGGAGGATGGCGAAGGGCTCGTCTCCGACAAAGCTGCGGGCTCTCCAGATAGCGTGGCCGAGACCCTTCGTCTCCTTTTGACGCAGAAAATACACGTCAGCCATGTCCGCCACCTCCCGCACGGTGCGGGCCTCCGGCTTCTTGCCGTCGGCGAGAAGCCGGGCCTCCAGATCCGGAGCATAGTCAAAGTAGTCCTCGATGGGGGACTTGCCGCGGTTGGTGATGATGAGGATCTGCTCGACCCCGGCGGCAACAGCCTCCTCTACGATGTACTGCAGTACTGGCTTGTCCACCAGGGGCAGCATCTCCTTGGGGATGCTCTTGGTATTCGGCAGCAGACGAGTGCCGAGCCCCGCCGCGGGGATGACCGCTTTGCGGACCTTCATGACGTTTCCCTCTTTCTTTTAAAATATCGCAGGGACCGACGACATCATCGGCCCGCAGATGGTCGGAATTCTGTGATTTCGAGCGGACCACGGAAAACCTTGCGCTGTCAGGCGTTGAATCTGGCGGAAAACTCGCGGAAAAACCTGAGCTTCGGCAGGTAGGTCAAAAGCGGATAGCCGATCAGGTACAGCACGCCGATTTCGCCGACGCCGACGGTCAGGGCGTTGAAGCCGTAGGACGCGAGGGGGGACGCAAACTCCTGAATCTGATAACCCCAGGTGAGCACCGCGCCCACGATGACTGCATTGAATATCACCGGCATGAAGCAGCCCGGCAGGCGGTTTCTGACGGTATTGCCCTTCTTGCCGAACCAGGCCGTGGCGAGTCCCGCAAGGAGCGTGGCAAGCGAACCGAACACGATGTCAAGGACGCTGCCGGTGTAGAGATTGGCCAGCACGCAGCCGAGGGTGATGCCCAGGACGCTGCCCGGCATCAAAAAGGGCAGGGCTGTCAGCACCTCGCTCACGCGAAACTGGAGCGGCCCGTAGCTGATGGGGGCGAGGGCGATGGTGAGCGCCGCGTACAGCGCTGCGATGATGGCGTTTGCGGTCAGAAACAGGGTTGCGTTTTTCTTGTGCATGTCTTGGATACCTCCATTTTTTATATTCCCGAACGGAGGCATCGAAACGGCAGACGCACATTCTGCCGTGTCCATTTTTTATGCCGCCGTCCGGCGCAGCAGGGTGTGGAAACCTGCTGTATTTAATATGTTGTTCAGCTTAGGCGCCCCTGCCTAAGGGGAGCTGTCTGGCGACAGCCAGACTGAGGGGTTCTGAAATGGTCTGCGCCGATCCTGCGCCCGTCAGCCGACAGGCTCCGCCTCTGCCTGTTCGGCGGCGACCGCCTCCCGCCTTCGCAGGGAATATTCGCACCCGCAGTAGAGCTGGCGGTAGACGTGGTACTGCTCGCAGAGCTCGATGGAGCGGTTCTCCCCGTCGCGCTTTTTGAAATCCGAGGGGAGCCAGCGGACCCCCGCCTTCCCGGCGATCTCCTCGGCGAGGGCGTTGATGCGCACCGCGTCCTTGTGGCGCGAGAGTGTGAGCGTGGTGCAGAAGTAGTCGAAGCCCATCTCGGCCGCGATCCTCGCAGTCTCCTCCAGGCGGAGGCGAAAGCACTCGGTGCAGCGCTTTCCGCCCTCGGGCTCGTCCTCCAGGCCCTTTACGCGCGCGTAATACTCTCCGCTCCGGTGATCCTCCAAAAGGATCGGCGCCTTGCCCGCAAGCCCCATGTCCGACACGAGCTTCAAAAGCGTCTCCCGCCGGAGTTCAAATTCCGCCTCCGGGTAAATGTTGGGATTATACCACAGGAGCGTCAGGTCAAAGTATTGCGTGAGATACTCCAGCACCGCGCTGGAACAGGGGCCGCAGCACACATGCAGCAGCACCCGGGGCTGCGCCGCGCCCTGCTTTTCAATGATGCGCTCGAGCTCCCGCTGATAGTTTCTTCTGTTCATGGGACCTATCATAACACAGACTGTCAAAAAAAGCTACTCTGAACTTGACGCGCAGGCGGCAGACGGGGTAAAATCATTCCTGCAGGGGCGGCTGTCAGCCGCCCGCCGAAAAGAACGCAGCTTAGAGAACGGGCGGATATTATCCGCTCCTGCGGCCCTACTTCACACGCCGCTCAAAAAAACACCCGGAGGTTTCAACATGGACAGCAGGACCAACAAGCAGAATTATTATCTCGATATCGCCGATGCGGTGCTGGAACGCTCCACCTGCCTCAGACGCAAGTACGGGGCCATCATCGTGCGCAACGACGAGATCCTCGCCACCGGTTACAACGGAGCCCCCCGCGGCAGAAAGAACTGCTCGGATCTCGGCGGCTGCCTGCGTGAAAAGCTGGGCGTTCCCTCCGGGGAGCGCTATGAGCTCTGCCGCTCTGTCCACGCGGAGGCCAACGCCATCATCTCCGCCGCGCGGCGCGACATGATCGGCGCCACCATCTATCTCGTCGGCCGCAGCGCCAAGACGAACGAGCTCCTGCCCGACGCCATGAGCTGCTCCATGTGCAAGCGGCAGATCATCAACGCCGGCATCGAGAAAATCGTCATCCGCACAAGCCCCACAGAGTACCGTACCATCCCCGTGTCCGACTGGGTGGAGAACGACGATTCGCTCTTTAATCTCATCGGCTGAGGCGCCCGGCGCGGGAATACTGAAAAAGCACACGAATAACTCCAAAAAAATGTAAATTCCATATTGCAGTTTTCACAAAAAGTGTTTATAATAAAGCGATTTGATTGTTATGAAGATGAACTGAGAAACGGAGTATTCGGATGAACATTGCTTTGATGGCACATGACAGGAAAAAAGAGCTGATGGTGCAGTTCTGCATTGCATACTGCGGGATCCTCGCGGAGCATTCCCTCTGCGCGACACATGTCACGGGAAAGCTCGTCGCCGAGGCCACGGGGCTGCCGATCACGCTTTATCTTCACGCCGACCAGGGCGGCGCCCAGCAGATCGGCGCGCGTATCTCCTTCAACGAGATCGACCTGGTCCTCTTCTTCTGCGACCCCACAAATCCCAAGGGCTTCGACGACATCAACAAGATCGAGCGCCTGTGCGACCAGTATCAGATCCCCTTCGCCACCAACGCCGCCACGGCTGAAGTGCTGGTGCAGGGCCTGCGCCGCGGCGATCTCGACTGGCGCAACATCGTCAACCCCCAGAAAAAATAAGAATCACCGTCGGCGGGCGCTTCACGAAGCGCCCTTACGGCGTTTTACGGGCATTTTTTCATGGAAAGGACAACGCCTATGGCTAAAGTCAGTCCCCGGACACTGTCCGGCTTTATGGAGCTGCTGCCCGCGCAGCAGATGAAGATGGAGCGCATGATGGGCGTCCTGCGCGAGAGCTACGCCCTCTACGGCTTCACACCCCTCGACACCCCGGTCATCGAGTCTGCGGAGGTGCTGCTGGCCAAGGGCGGCGGCGAGACAGAGAAGCAGATCTACCGCTTCCAGAAGGGCGACAGCGATCTCGCGCTGCGCTTTGACCTCACGGTTCCCCTCGCCAAGTACGTCGCCCAGCACTATGGGGAGCTCGCCTTCCCCTTCCGCCGCTATCAGATCGGCAAGGTCTACCGGGGAGAGCGGGCCCAGCGCGGCCGCTTCCGCGAGTTCTACCAGGCCGACATCGACGTCATCGGCGACGGAAAGCTCGACATCCTGAATGAAGCGGAGATCCCCGCCATCATCTACAACACCTTCTCAAAGCTGGGCCTCCGGCGCTTCAAGATCCGTGTGAACAATCGCAAGCTCTTAAACGGCTTCTATGCCATGAACGGCATGAGCGAGAAGGCCGGCGAGATCATGCGCACTGTCGACAAGCTCGACAAGATCGGCGCGGAAAAGGTCCGCCAGCTTCTTATCGACGAGGTGAAGATGCTCCCCTGTAAGGCAGAGAACGTCCTCGACTTCATGGCCATCTGCGGCACGAACGAGGAGGTCGTCGCAGCCCTCGAACGCTATCGCGGCATGGACGGGACCTTCGATCAGGGCCTCGACGAGCTCGTCACCGTCACCCGCTACCTCCGGGACTTCGGCGTGCCGGAAGAAAACTTCGCCGTAGATCTCACCATCGCCCGCGGCCTTGATTACTACACCGGCACCGTCTACGAAACGGAGATGACGGACCACCCGGAGATCGGCTCTGTCTGCTCCGGCGGGCGCTATGACAACCTCGCCGAGTACTACACCGACAAGCAGCTCCCCGGCGTCGGCATCTCCATCGGGCTGACACGGCTCTTCTATGTCCTCAACGAGCAGGGGCTTCTGTCGGATGAGCCGGTCACGGCCCCCTGCGACGCGCTGGTTCTGCCGATGACGGAGGACATGGGCTATGCCGTTGCCGCCGCCACGGCTCTCCGCAAGAAGGGCATCCGCACCCAGCTCTATGGCGAGAAGAAAAAGTTCAAGGCCAAGATGGGCTACGCGGATAAGATCGGCGTGCCCTTCGCGGTCCTCATCGGCGAGGACGAGATGAATGATCGGGTCCTCTCCGTGAAGGACATGAAGACCGGCGAGCAGGTCCGCCTCTCCCCGGACGAGGCCGCGGACTACATCGCGGAAAAAATCGCCGCCATGAATGCCGGCAGCGTGATTAAGGAATAAATATAAACCATTTTGTAGGGGACGCCACCCCCTACGGTAAAAAACGCTTGTCCCTGCATAACGAAAGGAAGATTTATATGACACAATCCCGTACCCATACCTGCAACGAGCTGCGCATCGAGCATGTCGGTGAGCACGTCAAGATCGTCGGCTGGATGGAGAACGTGCGCGAGGTGGGCAGCAACTTTGCCTTCGTCATCGTGCGCGATTTCTACGGCACCACCCAGGTCGTCGTTGAGAACGAGGACATGATGCGCACCGTCAAGGCCATCAACAAGGAGTCCACCATCTCCGTCGAGGGCGTCGTGCGTGAGCGCGCCAGCAAGAACCCCAAGCTCCCCACCGGCGACATCGAGGTCGTACCCGAGAAGATCGAGGTCCTGGGCCGCTGCCGCTATAACGAGCTGCCCTTTGAAA